>MHZA01000174.1:12274-12577 GCA_001828595.1 Planctomycetes bacterium RIFCSPLOWO2_12_FULL_40_19 | reverse complement strand
AGCATTTTTCATGGCAGTTGCAGGCGAACAAGGTGTTTCAATATTTACAGATTCATTCCAACCGGCAGAACCGGTGGGTGAGACGTAATACGTTTCTGCATATGAACATCTTATAAGCAAAACTAAGATAACCCCTGATAACAGAGATGCTTTAATATAATTAAGGTAATTTCTTTCAGTATTCATTACTATTCCTCTATTGGTATACCGATTTCTTAAGTTAAAAGGCTAAAGCCTTAACTCCTTTTCCGGAATTTACCCTTCCCGCCCGTACCGAACGGTACCTGCCCGAATAGGTACCCG
>MHZA01000174.1:8828-12165 GCA_001828595.1 Planctomycetes bacterium RIFCSPLOWO2_12_FULL_40_19 | reverse complement strand
CTTTGAAATTCCTATACATCGAGAATCTGTGAAAGCCTTCGTGTCAATTCTCTCCGCTCATACAAGATCAAATCCTTATCAATGGTTAATTTCTTCCGCGATTCCCAAAACAAGTATAACTTCTTAACTGCATCCTTGATCTCTCTGACGTCATACGGGTCTACAACTATACCGCTCTTTGTTTTCCTTATTAAGTCCGCCGTTGCCCCATCCTTTGCGAAGCATAAAATGTATCTTCCAGCAAAAAGATACTCATAAGCTTTTGCAGGGATTGCATAATACTGTTCCGGCGCAAAGAGTAACAGGACAACCGCTTTCTGCATTTGTGCAAGAGATTCTTTATATGGTATCTTATTGGAAATATTTATACAACCGTTAAGGTTATATTTCTTAACAAGCTCATCAATAGGAACCCCTTCCGCATAACGGACATCCCCAACAAAATTTACCTTGAGCTTATTAATGGGAATGATATTTTCTTTACATAACTGGCTAATCGCTTCAAGAACCTCCTTTGGGGTACGTCCATAATAAAACGTACCAAGATACGTGAGAATAAATGAATCGCTTTCGTCATTGTTTGTATCAGAAAGATTATAGTCATTACTATCAAACCCGTTGGATATCGTACAGAATCTATCTATGGGCAACTCAGGATAGCACGATCTTAATAATTCGGCATATTGTACTGTAGTTGAAATAATTTTTCCAGACCCATACATAATCCTTTTTTCTATCCATTTCTCGATAGTATCCGAAAGTATGGTTCTTCTGGATGCATGCTTCCTCTCATGCAATTCCAGAGGATCCCTTAAATCAGTTACTAATTTAACACCGGTTAACTTTGACAGAACAAGACCTATTATACTCACTGTTGATGGAGGTGAGGAGGTAAGGACGATTTCAATCCCCTCTTTCTTAATAAGCCAATAACCCATCCATACTGCAGGAATAAGCCACCCGATCATCGTATCCGGAAGCTCCAGGATAGAATCCAGGAACCGCTTTATATAGGAGATAAAACCGCTCGTGTTTTTAACTTCAGGTGGGTGATAAACATCTGTTGTGTTAGAACCGCTCCCGGAACCTTTGATAACTGTACGCAAAAAGACAAGATTCCGCAACATCAGGAGTATCTCCATGATATTGGGCCATAGAGCAGCCCTGAATATTTTTATTTTCTGTACATCTGCCAGCCTGTTCTCATCTTTCTGCCTGATGTTCTTCTCTTTTATGGTTAATACGTATGGTTCATATCCAAATTCAGAAAGATATTTAGCGAACTTAGCAGCCCTGATCCCCCCCACCTCAGCATCAGGCGGAAAGTGGTATGCAATAAAGAGCAGTTTCTTCATAATACTTTTTAAATCAAATCAAGAATTGAAGGGTGCCCATTATCTTTATCTTCATAGCTTAAAAGAATTAATGGTATGTCTTTATAATTATTTGTAAATTGGCTATATTTGCTTTTCTGAAAAGGACGAGCATTGAATTTTGTCTCAATTGCAATTTTCCGATTAACAATAAAATCAATTTCATGTTTTTCTTGAGTTCTCCAAAAGTTGATGGTTTTTACGCTTCTTTTATCATGGAGCAATTTAAAAACAAAATTCTCAAAATACGGGCCTCGATCAATCCTGTTTTCAAGTGAACCATAATCATCTAAAACTACATTTCTAATCCCCGTATCTAAAAAATATATCTTTGGCATTTTAGTTAATTCTTTCCTTATATTTTTATAAAAAGGACGAATCCTTTTAATTTGAAAAGATTTCTCCAATATATAAATATAATTTTCTATAGCAGTTACAGAAATCCCAAGTGTGTTAGCAAGCTCCGAGCTGTTAAATAAGCTGCCAACCTGCTCGGCAATAATGCGCGTCAAGGTGTAGAATTTCGTTTTATTTCTCACGCCTTCAACTTCTACATCCCTTGCTAAATAGGAATTAAATAATTCTTCCAACAGATTCTTTTTCCCATTTTCAGTTTTTTCAAGAACAACTCCCGGATATGCTCCAAATTTTATAAATTCCCCAAGCAGATGCTTCACCTGATTAATATCTACCAGGGAAATATTTCTTTCTTGGAACACTTTATCGCTTCTTATAAATAAGTGTCTAATATCTTCAAAACCTTTAAAGCATAAAAATTCTCTAAAATTGAGAAGATTCAATTCAAACAGCCGTTTTCTCCCTGCCAGAGAATCTTTAAACTTCTGATCAATATAAAATGCGGAAGAACCGGAAACAATTAATTTTATTTTCCCTTTATATTCATCAAAAATATATTTCAAAAAATTAGAAGGGGCTTTTAAATACTGAACTTCATCAATAAATACAAATGCTCTCTGGTTTCCTCTGTTACCTATTATTTCAAAAAGATTCTCATAATCTTCATCAAGTTTACTTAGATATTTAGGGTTTTCCAGATTAACAAAAAAAGATATATCACCCTTTTCATCTAAGATTTCCTGGATTTTCCTTAATAAAGTTGTTTTTCCTGATTGCCTTGCTCCGATTACGACAAGTATCTCGTCTGTAGCCAGATAATCAAGCACCGAATCTTCAATCTCTCTTTTAAAATACATGAACAGACATTATCAGATAATACTATTATGTCAAATGATTATTATCGGATAATAATCATTTGACAAGCAGAATCCTTCTATAATTCAGAACTTTGGACATAAACAGGAAGTATTCCCCGTCCGAACGGCCTGGCCGTGCGGGCGTGATGATGCGTATTAATAAAGCAGTAACACCTGTCTGCGTGCCTGCCGGCAGACGGACACGCACAGGCAGGCGGTTACTGCACTCCAAAAAAAACAACTGTACAATATAATTTGGGAATGTTCTGCCCCTTATCCCTGTGGCTTGCAATGAGTCTCTCTTTTCAGCTTTTTTGACAGTGCAAGAAATGTAGGAATGATATACCCGGTTGTTTCCGGATATGAAGAAGACCAGCCGTGACCCAGGAGATATCTACCTGAAACCCCTCCATTCCCGGTTATATCCTGAGCCCGCTCCAACCACTCCACCGCAGCCAGGAGGTGTTCACGATCCGTAAAGCCAGACTGTTTATTCAGATTTTTGTGAATTAAGTGACGTAGAACGAGATCAGTACTCGAAGGTCGCCAGATTTTGGAATTCAATGCGATCTTGGTAAGCAGTCGAATAGATTTAGTAATCATTGTGTCCTTCTTATTTATAAATGTAACTTCAACTAATAAGTGCTCAATACATTGTTAGCATATGTCTATTATTAATTATTTTATTCCTTTGTAATATCCATTCTTTACAGTACTTACGTATGGTTCATATCCAAATTCAGAAAGATA
>MHZA01000174.1:0-8796 GCA_001828595.1 Planctomycetes bacterium RIFCSPLOWO2_12_FULL_40_19 | reverse complement strand
CTCAGCATCAGGCGGAAAGTGGTATGCAATAAAGAGCAGTTTCTTCATACTCTGGCACATGATACCCTCTGATAAATATCCTCCAGTTCCAGAATCTTCTTATTTATTGTAGTCATTATTTTGTCTAAAATATTTTTTATAGATAATTCTTAAAAGAATTGGCAGGAAAAATACATATATTGCAAAATCAATTTTTAATTGTGCCAATAATATATTACAATCGATTTTATGAGATTTTGCAATCTCATGTAACAAAGCAGCTACAAAAGATTTTCTTACTTCATGAAGTGTTCTTTTCACAATTTTTCTTTGATCTTTATTTAGAACAAAACCATTTATAATATACTTATTCTTTTTTATTTGATTCTGTAAATGTTTTAATGCTTTGGGTGTGCCCCAACCGGAACCCACACAAATGTTTATCCCTTCTCCATAAAAAGCTTCAATATTTGTTGTAAAAACCACTTTACCGTTCAATTTTGATAATTCAAGCCAGAATATCAGATCCTCTCCATTGAAAAATTCTTCACGAAACCTTAAATGCGGATATTTTTCATACCTATATACAACAGTAGAAGTACCAACAAAATTATTTTGCAATAAAGAATCCAAAAAACTTCCACTGAATTCATAAAGATTTCTTTGTTTATCAATATTTAGATGCCTGTTAGGTGAAAACTTCAGATTATATTCAGGATTTTTGAACCTGGAGTAATTTGAAAAATGACGTTGAAAATCACTATAATAAAAATCATAACCTTTATCCAATGCAAAGAGCGCATTCTTTAAATGCGAAGCTTCCCATTGATCATCAGAGTCAAGAAACGCTACGTAAACAGTATCTTTTGACACAGCATCAATCCCTTTGTTTCTTGCACCAGCAGGACCGGTGTTTTTCTGCTCTATAATCTTTATTAAACCCTTGTTCTCAGCAAGCAGAGGTCCTAGCTCTTTCTTTGCCGGAACCGGAGAGGCATCATCCACAACGATAACTTCGTAATTATTGACAACTTCCTGCCTTAATACAGAAAGAACAGATTTCTTCAATATTCCGCCTTCCGTTTGAAAATACGGAATAATGATTGATATTTTATGACTGTTCATGAATAAAATAATTTATGTTCTTTTACATTCAATTTAATGTTAGAATTAATCAGCAAAGTGAATATTTTTCCCCAGCCTCTCAACCGTCAGACTATGAGCAGCTAAATACTGCTTGATTACTCTATTAACACAATCAAAACAAATCTTGCCCTTTTCGTAGTTTCCTTTTTTCTTTTTAGCCACGATTTAACATTGCTGCAAAATAGTTCTTCCAAGATGGTACCTGGTAAGGGTTGAGAATAATAGCTTTCAAAGCGTTCTGCCTGGCAACATTAAACTTTTTGTTTTTCCTTTGAAAATACGCAAGTGTACCCAATTGAACGGCCATTTTTTTTCTTATTATTCGTTGATAACGTGAAAACTCCGGTAAATTGGCCAAATATCTATATAAATTAACATGGCCTGATAGCACAGCTTCACGATCACTACTGACACTATTTTGATGCTGACGATAAGAGAAAACAATATCCGGAATAAATAAAAACTTTTCTTTTAGGATCATACGAAACCAATAACTTAAGTCCTCAAAATAGGCCATGTTTTCACAGAAAAAACCTGTTCTCTCAACCACACTATGTCTGATAACAGGAGTTCCGGTAAAAATTATTGCTGCACAACTTAAAAAGAATTCAACACCATTTTCAATAATGACCGGAGTGGGGTGATTAATATCTATACCCATCGCAGAAGTGATATTCGCTTTGGAGATATAGAATCCGCCCGAGGTTATCCGGCTTTTATCATCACAATATTGCAAATCCCCGGATACAATATTAATGCCTTTATACATTGCCACCTGTGAAAGGCGTACTGAAAGTGAACCGTCAACCATGATATCATCAGAATCCAGAAAGCATATCCACTCGCCTGATGCCTTCTCTATACCTGTATTACGGGCGCCGGAAACACCTTTTGACCGATGGTTCATGAACAAACGAACCCGCGTATCCTGCCGCATATACTCTTTGATAATCCTCACAGATTCATCCGTGGAACCATCATCAACTACTATGAGTTCAAATCTTGAGTGGTCCTGATGAAGAACCGACTCTATTGCCTCTCTAATGTATTTTTGCCCGTTAAAATTAGGCATGATAACTGATATTAAATCCATAGGGATTGATTTATGGACAAAAATTATGACATAAGCTTCAGGAGTTGTATTTCTTACACCACTTAACCTTTAACCTGCCGGATATAGAGCCAACATCGCTTAATAATTTCTCTTCTTTTTCAAAACGTTTGTGCCCGGAAAGCGGAAGGGTTACTGTCCATTGAAAGAATCTCATACCTGTCTGCTTAATTTCATATAAAGGTATCCCCATTATATTCCTGCCCTGATAAGGACCCTTAAGGACTGCCTGCATTTCACCGAAGTTAAACCACCATTTGCGAAAGTATGATTTACGCATCCGTTTGGATGGTATACAATGATGTACAATTACATCTGGTACATATAAAACGTTTTCTCCATTTTCAATCAATTTTTTGATGAACGCCGTGTCTTCTCCTCCGTACAATTTCCCGCGCATTCTTCCTAAGGAAGTATTAAAAATTCCATATCTTTCAAACATTCTCTTCCTGACGGCAAAGTTCGCTCCCCATATTATATGTTTGTCTAAATAAAATTGATTATCACCATAATCAAGTAAAGCCAAAGGCCCGTAAAGACAAGAGAGAAGCCACAGATTATTGATAAGCCATTTAGAGCACGGCTTTTCCCATATAGGAAATATTCTACCTCCCACACAAGAAACGTTATTTCCCTTAAATACTTTTGCCATATTTTGAAGCCAATACTTATCAACAATTACATCATCATCCGTAAAAGCTATTATTTCACCACATGCCTCTTTGACCCCTCTGTTTCTTGCATTTGATAGACCCTGCTTGCTTTCAAAAACATATCTGCAATTTAATCCGGAAGTCTTTGTAAAATCGTTAACAGCTTCTCTTGTATTATCAGTTGAATTATTGTCAACGATAAGCAGTTCCCATTCTATATCATCGGAAACCGACATTTCTTTTAAACTCTGTAATGTTCTTTTTAAACTTTCAGAGCGATTGTATGTACAGATGATTATGCTAATATCCATTATTTAATTTGTGTAGTTTTAAGAGAAGACCTATATATGATACATTACGAGGATTGTATATCTTCCTGTTGTCCATCAGTAATGATATTTCAAATTTGATATGGCAACACATAAAAAGTCATACAAGGCTATGGTTGTTACCAATATGCCTATTTACCTTGTTATCTTCAGAACACAACGAGTGTAAGTAAGGAATCACATCACGCTAAGAGTTTACTACTCTTTAATACCCTCAAATCAGTAGTATATTTCAACTTTGAATGAAACAAAGTTGAAACTATTTTGAGGAACCTTAAAGCTTGTATCCTTCCATTACTAAATCTTTAATTTTAATTTTATTATGATATTCTTTGTACCTCAGGTCATATGGCCACCAGTCAAGCCATATCTTGTTATATTTTTTCCTTCTTACTTTCTTAAAACCGACATCACTTAACAACTTCTTTAATTTACCTTGCCAAAATACGTTGTAATGGAATTGTCCGTCTTTCTTATAATACTTGTGACATGGTACAGATGCAGCTCCATAAATACTATGCATTAATACATCTTCAGCTACATTAAATAGTTTTTTGTTTTTTAAGCAAAATCTAAATATCCATTCTATATCGGGACAACGAATTTCTATTCTTCCTTTAGGTTTTATTTTTTTATACCAGTTTTTCAATAAACTCTCAGTCTCATACCACCAAAAATGTTCAATAACGTGTGACGAATAAATACCATCTAATGAGTTATCCTCAATTGTTCCCAATGTAAATGCATCATCGTGTATATCAGCGTCATCATACAGATTAAGAGTCAATACCTTTGCCTTTTTCCATGCACCTATACTTTTAATTTTTCCTTTCCCAATCCCGCCAATGTCCAATACAACAGGTAGGCTATCTTCCATTTTCCCCCCTTCACTTAATATTTTTTGATATATTTCTAACGTGTTTCTAACCATCTTACTAATTGAAAAGATATTTTCCACCTTCCTTCTACCATTATTTCCCAATGATTGTCTAAGATCCTTATTTCGTACCAGCTTAAGGATTGCATCTGTTAGAGCATGTGAATCATCTGGAGGCACCAGTATTCCATTAATACTATTATCGATAATTTCAGTTGCCCCACCCACATTACATCCGATCACCGGCTTGCCGTAAGACATAGCTTCTATATAAACCAAGCCAAATGACTCATACAAAGAGGGAGCTACAAAAATATCACATTCTTTATACAATCTTTCTAACTCACTATTATTAACATAGCCTAAAAATTTGACATTTGTAAAGTATTCTTCACCATATCTATTCTTACACCAATCTTCATACCTATTCCACTCATCTTTACCTGCAATTATAAATTCCAAATTATGCGTTTTACTCAGTACCTTTGGTATTGCTTCAAGTAAAGTATTTATTCCCTTTCTCTTCTCAAGCCTGCCAACAAATAGAATTTTCTTATTATTGCTTTGGCTCTCATTCTTTATCTTTATATCAATTTCTGGAAGTTTTGTTCCAGGTGGGATTATCTCTATTCTTTTAGGATTAATTCCATATTCTCTTGCCATCAGGTTTCTATGACAATATGAATGAGTTATAATTAAATCACTCCTCAATACCAACGATTTTTCTAAGAAACACATTAAACTATCTTTTAAACTTTTAGCTTTTCTATTAATCATTAAGACTTCAAACAACGGTGTCGATAGTCTTGTTGCTAAAGGTATTCTTTTCTTTTTTAGTACAAACCAAAAACCTTCTGCATACCAATTAGGTACCTCAACAATTTCAATACCATATTTACCAACCATTTCATTTATTTTTTTGGCTACACGAATGCTATAAAGAAACATCTCTAGTGGAAAATACTTTTCCAGCCTCCATAGCCCTCTTATATTTAAATTTTTGTTTTTTATGCGATGAACATATACCTTTTTATCCTTATAATCTTTTTCCTCATCAGGAGCATAAGCTATTACGTGGACAATATGCCCAAATTCTGATAATCCGTGGGCCAAATTATAGGTATATGTTCCTATTCCACCCCAGCCTGTCTCAGGCGGATATTCTCTGGATACCAGGCATATGTTCATACCAATAATTTATAATAATTCATGAAGGAAAACAAATTTTGCCACTACTATAATATCATTAGGCTTATTACTTATAAAACATCTAATACCATGTTTAAGAATTAGAACAACAGTCGGTGAAGGAATGTAAGCAGATGGGTTCCTCCTAAACAAGCTGTTTGGAAATCAACATATGATTTATATTGTTTTGAATTCACCAAAATCTTTTGGGTGACAGATATGTCTTTGTAAATAATACCTTGGTGGCTCATAGTGATTTTCAGCAGTAAATGGATCTAAAAACTGATCTGCTACCAAGTCTTCCCGTACAAAAAAAGCATTTACCCCAATAAAATTACACCCGACTAATTTGTAGCCTTTTGTATGTCCAAGTATTTCCATAGATTGTAAACTTGCACCAAAATAGCCTGTACCTTTCCACACATGATCAGGATTGTATTTCATTATCCGTTCATCATGTGGCAACAACATCGCATTGTATTCTATAACAACAACTCTTGGAGAATAATTCTTGATGGCCTTCCATACCCAGTAATCATTTCCATCAATATCAATAGACAATAAGTCAAATTCTTCTGGCACATTTAGCTCTTTAAATAATGATTCAATGTTCTCTGCCGTCACAAACGCTTTTTTCAATGCAAGCTTATTGTTCCTGATATGTATGTCAAATTTACTCTCTATTTGTTCTATAAAATCTGTTCTTGCCTCTATCCAAGCAGATGTCCAATCCTTCAACATTAGACATGTTGTATTATTTGCAAGTCCATTCTGCGCTCCGAATTCGACACAAAACTTGTTTGTCACCCCTATTCTTTTAAAGATTTCTGCAATTATTCCGTCCTCTCCATTTTGAGAATAAACTTGATATTCATACTGATTCAATTTTTTTGAATCAGTATATCTTTTGTTTTCATGTAAATTCTTATTAATATAATTATCAATGCTTATTTCTAAGAGTCTTTTATTTAAATCAATAAGCTCTGATACATCTTTCTCTATTTTATTGATAGAATTGATATGAGAATTGATTTCTAAAAAATGACGTATAAGTGGTAGATTACGAACTATGGTTTTAAACATGTATTTTATTCCTTTATCGATTCTTTTTTCAAAATATAAACTCTATACCAGTGAATTACCTAACATTTAATGTCCCATGAATGTTCAACGGAAAACATACCAGCTTTAAATTTTCCACTCTGAACTTTAATATTAGCAGCATCCATTACGCTATCAAGCGTTCCCATATGCTTATCATCTATATCCACTCTTACTCTAAAAAGGCCCGACAATAGAATAAGGGAAGGCATCTTAAAAAAAACACTTACGACTCCTTCAATAAAGTCTATATGATATTCACTTATTCGAGTATTAGACCCACAATAAAATATCCCATCACCACCATAAATTCCTGCCCCAAATGAAGGATTTTCTATTTTTTTGTGAGCGATGTAATCAATTTTTATGATAAGAGGTTCTCCGGTCTTGAATATATCCTTCTCTTTCTGATTTCCATCCAATAATGTTACTTTTGTAACTTGAGCTTCTTGTTGCTTCAGAGCAGGGTTGTCTCTAATATCTGTATGTTTTTCCATATTCTTTAAATAAGCCTGCTCTGACGTGGAATACATATACTTACATATTGCCTCATCAGGGTGACCAATAAATTTTATCCTTCCATTCTCAAGGAATACAACTTTATTAGTATGACACATAATTGTTCCCATATCATGGGAGACTAAAATCCACGGAACTCCCTTTTCTTTCAATTCTCTCAGTTTTTTATGACACTTTGCTCTAAAAGAAACGTCTCCAACTGCTAATACTTCGTCAACGAGCAGTATATCTGGTTCCATATGTACTGCTACAGCAAAACCTAATCTAACCGCCATACCAGAACTATAGCTTTGAACGGGAGTATCAATGAATTCCTCAACACCGGAAAAATCAACTATTTCGTCATACCTGCGATCTACCTCAGCTTTTGGGATTCCCAAAACTGCGGCATTAACATAGATATTCTCCCTGCCTGTAAGTACAGGGTTGAATCCTGCGCCCAAGGCAACTAATGCCTGCATCCGCCCACGTACCTCTATCCTTCCCTTATCCGGTTTAATTAAGCCGTTAAGCATACGCAGCAAAGTCGTTTTACCTGCACCATTGCAACCGATAAGACCAAGCGTGTCACCACGCTTCAATTCAAATGATATATCCTTATTGGCCCAGAATTCATCCTTTCGCAGATCTTTATGACTATTGCTGCGCCCGATGAGTTCTGAACCCAAATCTTTCATACCGTACCAGAGACTGCGCTTCAGCCTGCGGCAGAATTTCTTTGAGACGTTTTCGACTTTGATTAGTGTATCAGACATAGCAAACCGCGAAGTAAGCGAAATATATTTAATTCTTTTTTGTTATGAGAAACTGGGGCTTTTGTTACTTGTTATTGGTCACCCGCAACACCGAAGTCATCAGGTGTTAATAGCCTTGCCAGAATTGCCGTAATTACAAACTGCACTATCTGTCTTACCCCTTGTGATGTCCCTGACCATAATAATCCACTAGTTGTTTTTTGTTTCAGATTCATTGTTTGTTTAATCTTTCTGGTAACGGTCAGTACGTCCTGGCAAGGTTTTCAGGTTTGTCAAATTTGTTTAACAAAAAGGCACTTGCCTGAGAAAGGTGTCCAGGAATCGCAACTAAACTTGCGGATATTTTTGAAGTAAACGGATTTGTCAAGAATCAAGTTCCCATCATTCACTCTTACCAACCATATTTAGTACTTCATTTATAACTGCTTTTAATGACATATCTTTTGATGGCAATATTTGGCTCTTTATATGTTTATGATGAGGATTTGTTTTTACATCGGGATAATGCTCAGCATTATCGAATCTGAATATTAGCTTTTTGTTATTGTCCTGATAATGGTATGAATAAGCTAATTTTTGTAAAACAGGGATTGATATAAAATATTCCTTTATATGTAATTCGCTTTCATCGACAAATACAATCTCCCCTTTAAGAAGTAATGCGACGTCCCCTCTGTTTTCTACATGGACTTTTGTTGCTAACCTATATGGTATCTCGTTTAGATAATTTTCTAAGTCTTCTAGGTAATCAGTTATTATTGACATATCTCAATGTCAGTAATTGCCTTTAGCTTTTCTTTTAATTCATTAGCAAGTTTTGCTTCTGCCCACCATTCAAATGTTTCTTCATCTTCTTCTATTTCGCCTTTATGGAATTTTTCAATAAAAGTAGATGTAGTATATCCATATTTCCCTTCGTTTCTTTTAATTACAATAGTAGCTTTATCTAATGCAAATATAATCCTCCTTTTTTCTTCCATAAGCCCTTCTAAAAGCAGACCTTCTAGTGTCTCTTTCTCTCCACACTTGCTTCGTATACTTATTGTAACCATCTTAATACTCCTCCAAAGATTAAAATTTGTTTGTTAATTTAAAAATTGTATAAAAGGTAGCACTCGATATCAAGAAAAATGCAGAA
>MHZA01000173.1:11501-13724 GCA_001828595.1 Planctomycetes bacterium RIFCSPLOWO2_12_FULL_40_19 | reverse complement strand
AACTCATCAATCTTTTTTTTCAGACTGTTAATATTGTTTTGACGCCTATGTTCCAACTTCTAACGCTTCCTAATAGTATCTTAATCTAAATTTGAGCGATTTACACCTACCCGTAAATTAGTTTAAAAACTTAAAGATTGTCAATTGTCATGGCAACAATGCGATATGGCAGTTCATTACCGGTAATTACGGTACCGAAACTGACAACCCAGTCTTCCGGGATGTTCGCTCTAACTCTCCATCCAAGAAAGTTTTTTTGTCATTGGACCAGGTTTACGCTGCAACAATCTATCCAACCAGCAGGCCAAGGAGCCAAGATTCCCCCACCCTAAACCCATAGCCATTGTCTGATATATTCTTAAATCCCAGCCTTTCTTACCTACGGCTTTAACAGCTAATTCAAAAAAATTCTTAGATGCCTCTGCATCTCCTGCCGCCCCACATCTTCTACCATAAAGAAAAAGCCGTCTCGATAAATGTCTCATCTCCGGTGTATCAATAGCAACTCCTGCCTGAATAGCGCTGTTATATAAACTAGTGAAAAATCTCACCTGATCCGGCGGATCAAGCCAGCCGCCGTGACCAGTTTGACGATTCTGATCATGATGCCGTTGTTCACACACAAATTCTTTACAATGTACAAGCCTGGTGCCAAGCGCCCCGATTCTGCCATCATATTCATAGTCCTGAGAATAGCGTAAATCTGTCCACGGTCCTACTGCATCACAAACTGAACGTCTATATAAAGGACAATCTGTATTCCACCAACGGTCGACAAGCAGCCACGGAAATAGTGTTGGAAACTCACGGCCTGACCATTTAAAAGGTTCGAGCTTCGGCGGTCCTTTTTCCGGACAAAGCCGGATATACCCATACGCGGCGCCGCATTCCGGATGTTCGCGCAATGCCTTTACCTGAATCTCAAATTTTCGTGGCAGCAGCCTGTCATCACTATCAAGATACTGGATAAACTCTCCTCTTGCAAGCTGACGTCCGGCCTCCCGCGCCGGACCAGCACCCCGGTTTTCATTAAAGACAAACCGGATTTCATAAGGATATGTTTGCGCAAGCTTATGGATCACGTGCCGTGTCTCATCCCCTGAGCCATCGTCAGAAATGATAATCTCAATAGGCCGGTATGTCTGTGCCAGCACACTGTCCACGGCCTCTGTAAGCATTTGTGAACGATTATATACGGGAATAATTGTCGAAACCAGATTTTCTATAATTTCAGGCATCAGCATTCTTTCCCCATAACATCCTGGCTGCCTGCAGAAATGGCAATACACTTATTCCACGGTCATCACTTAATTTGTCAAGTAAATACCCAAAATCAGGATGCTCGCAAACTAAATGATGACCTGATCCAATTCCATGGAACATGAATACAAGCCAGTTTCCCTCTTTCCGGAATCTATTCAAATTTTCTTGTAATTGTGCGGCCTTTAAGCCATCTGCACACACGCAGGGCACAAAGTAGCGATCGTTTTTCTCTATTATTTTACTACGGTTGCCAAATCCACCTCCACGCGCTGTATAAAACAGTTCCGGCAAAAGGCAGGAATAATTCTTTTCCCTGGAAAACACATCCAAAAAGGGAAATTTGTATACCCATCCGGCTATGCGTGTCCGTTCAAGCCCGGACTGACGTAGTAACCGTTTAGCCATACCAGGCTGACCTAGAATAGGGTTACTGCAAGGATATGCAAAAGTCCTCTCCTGCCGGCCATCTATTGCAAAGAGTAGCTGATTGGCAGTCTTCAACTCAATCAGCATCCTATCCAGTGAATAGTTCTCCAAGGCATTGCCTTCGGATATATAACTCTTGGCAGAGATTGCCGGATGAAAAATTGTATGATTACCCAGTTCATGGCCTTTTTTAGCAATAGTCTGCCATTCAGAAAAACGTCCGACAAATGATTGAGCATTTAGATTCACAAAGAACGTCCCATGGAAACCTCTCTCCTCCAACATTGGAACTGCAATATCCAAGTGACTATCCAGTGCATCATCGAAGGTCATAGACACAATCAGGTTACTCATATATTAAAACAATACTCGATTCTTTTTGGCGGATTTGACAAACCGGCACTACAACAAACTCTCAGATAAAGACTTAAAAGGAAAAGAACAATATTCTTTTTCTTACACAAGGGTACTGTAGAGTTAAGATTACAATTTCACTCATTTTGTTCTTTTAGCCCAAGCTCTTCCCCCATTTGA
>MHZA01000173.1:0-11395 GCA_001828595.1 Planctomycetes bacterium RIFCSPLOWO2_12_FULL_40_19 | reverse complement strand
CGTATTTCTCAAGGTCCCAGTAACTGCAGTATCTCTTCTCAAGTACCGTAAGGAGTTCGCGCGCGCTGCGGCGAATAACCTTCCTCCATAAAGGGGCAGGAGTCCCTTTCAACCTTTCCAGCAGGTCTCGTAGTGCATCAACCTGTCTGCATGCAAAACGCGAGAAGTATGATTTAGAGCTTATTGAATTAAAATACTTAATTCCCAGCAAGCCGGCATAATACTGAAAAAAATCTGCCCACGTGATCTTAAGTCCATCTGTAATCAGAAACGCCTCACCTACCGCCTCATCCCTAATTACAGCCAAAAGCATGGCATCAACAAGATTATCTACATACACCGCGTTGCAGGATCCCGCACCATTGTCAATGAAAAAAAAAGTCCCATTTTTCATATCCAGTAGCGGCCTTCTCGTAAAATTATGACCCCGTGGTCCCCAAATGAATGTGGGACGCAATATCACAATCGGCATCTGCTTTTCCCGGTAATATTCCATCAGGAACTGCTCAGTACTGACCTTTGAATCACTGTAGTCTCTGCCTAGAATCACAAAAGGAGATGTCTCATCAGCACCCTGAGGAGGATTAGGCCCATGAACGGCGACACTGCTTAGATACACCAGACGTTTAATTCCGTGCTTACTGCATGCATCCAGGACATTATGTATCCCATCAATATCGGTTTTCATATAGCTGCCATCAGGCGATAGTCCGCTGGCGCAATGAAAAACTACATCACAGCCTTGTATTGCCTTCAAGATAGAATCCCGGTCCAGTAAGTCTCCTTGTAGTAATTCGACAGCCATTCTGCTGACCCACACGGCCTTTGTCCAGTTTCTCACCAGAGCTCGCACCCTGGCGCCTTCCTCTAAAACAAGACGTTCCGCAAGACGGCTACCAACAAAACCCGTTCCACCTATAATTAAGACTGTTTTTCCTTTATAGCCTACCATGTCAGTCCCGGAATTGGCGCCTTTGAGGGAAGTGGTCTTGAACGCTTCAATGCGTAGCACGTCTCTATAAGCCTGATTACGCGCATGCCCTCCTCTCCTGTTACAAATGGTTTACGATTCTGTACAATACTTTCTGCAAAATCACATAATTGTTCATTCCAACATGATATGTGATCAACCGCAGGATTAACACAAGAATGATTTCGTTCATATCCATTTTTCTTAACACTGTATTCTGTAACACTATTTGTTCCGAAAATCAGTGATCCATTTCCTGCTTCAATGCAAATCCTGTATGGTAAATCACAAGTCCGGCTTTGCCTGAAATACACCTCTACATTATCTGGAAACTGCATCCAAAGCCGAACATTGCTTTCAAGTCCTCCAATAGAATCATCCTCATACCTGATATCTGCAGGATCTCCGAACCACCAAAGCAATGAGTCAAGTGTGTGAATTCCAGCATTAATCATTACTCCTCCAGGCGACATGTCCCGCCGCACTGTATATCCGGTAACAGTGGGCCAACTATAAGGTTTTCCTTCTGTTGCAATAACCCTGAGAATCTTCCCAAGGCCATGCTGTTTGACAAGGTCTGGAAGTTGTCTGCGCAGTGGATAAAACCTGAACATATGACCTACAGAGAGTACGCGTTCAGCTTCCCGTGCGGCCTTGATAATGGTCTCACACTCTGCAACGGTATTTGCCAGTGGTTTCTCGCATAATACATGCAAACCATGTTGAAATGCCTCTTTCGCGAGAGCCTGTCGAACATGCGGAGGCGTGGCAATGATAACTGCATCGAGGTGTCCTGCAATTTCTTCAATGCTGCCGGCAGTTTGTTTGACACCAAATTTATTTGCTAAACGCGTACATTGCTCAATGTCATTATCTATCAAAGCTACAAGCTGTACTTGCTTCACGCTCAAGGCTGTGGGTATATGCATATCATCGGCAATCGCCCCACATCCAACTATACCAAGACGTATCGTCATTTCATGTAATTTCCGGCTGAATTATTCAAATCATACTCTTTGGCTGTTTTCAGATACAAATCTATAATTTCTGTAACTCTTTCAGATGAATAATCCTCTTTTCGCGTGGAACAGACATTATTTTATTTGAAAAATCAAAATTAGCTTCTCTGCCTTCCCCTCTTTTTGTCGGCTGTTCAGGATGCCAGAGATGAATAAACGGGATATAACCGAATCTATAACCGTTTAACACCAGACAACGATCATAGAATTCCAGATCTTCACCGCTCCAGCCCGTGAACCGCTCGTCAAATCCACCGATTCGAAAATATGCATCCTTGCGAATAGCCAGAGTACCTCCTCTCCAATTCTGATTGATTCGTACCGGAGTACAATTTCTTTGTAGCCTGCCGGTATTAACCAGTCTTTCAGATTCATCTTTGGATAGATAGAATAAGAATCTTTGTGGGAAGGCGACATCATAGCCGCTCGTCTTTAAAAGGTTTAGAATTTCATGCCCGTATCCTTCAGGGACTATGATATCCCCATCATGGCAGACAACAATATCGCCTTTTGCCATTTTAACACCTTCATTAAAGGCCCAGCATTTCTGCCAGCTTGTTGAACCGGCAGGATCAGGTAAATGGACCACCCGCACACCTTCAGGCAGATCATGCGCCTCCTGCGCCTGGTTTTGCTCGACAACGACGCACTCTACGGAAACCCCTCGCTGCCCAAAGATTGATTTAATTACTGTTGACAATATCGGTAACCTGTCAACGCCCCGATGAGGAATAATAAACGACAAATCTACATTGCCTGACTTTTCTCTTTTGTCAAGAAGACGGAACGGCCAGTCTTTTATGGCCTGATTGAATACGGGTTTCCCCAACTTGGGAAAAACCCGACAAATGTGTATGTCGCTGCTCCATGGTTCGTCAATGGCAACCCCTTTTCCGCTGGGGTCATATAATGTTCGATTAGTTCGGTTAACAATACGCACCCATGAACCTCGTTGCCTGGTATTTATAAGAAATTGTGGATAATCAATAACGGCTGCGCCTATAATTTGCCTGAGGTTATATTTCATTACTACGACAGTTCATGCATACCAACGACGACACCATTGATCAAGCGCTGCCAAATAATACAACTTATTAAAACTTAGGGAATTGTCTGCCTGATTCAAAATACTATCTATTGCTTTTTTGCTCATTATACCGGAATCTACCAGCACATATTCACAGATTTGACTTCGCATATCCACTGTACTCCAGAAATTACTCACAGGGCAACTAAATCCACTCTTGGGTAGTGCAAGCAGATGATTCAGACCACGCCGTTTAAGCAGTTGCCTGAGTAAAAATTTTTTTTCTGTCCCGTTTACCAGCAATGAATCCCTCAGTTGAAAGGCAAACTCTACAATCCGATGATCCAATAATGGGACCCTGACCTCCAGACTATTAGCCATCGAAGTCCTGTCGGTTGTTGTCAGGTTGCTATCAACCATAATTGTCATTGCATCAATATACTGCCACTGTTTAAACCGTCCATGAGACGGTTTCCAGTGCTTTTCTAATAAATCTCTTTCCTGTACAGGAAAGAATTCAGTAGCAATTTCAGGAAATAGCGCATGAAGTTCCCGCAGGGAAAATCCACTGTATGACATACGTCTATAGTGCTCCAGCCGATTGCATCTTTTGCCCAGTTCCGTCTCAGCAAGCCCAATCATCCTGATTAATCTCTCAAATAAAAACATTGTTTTTTTTAATCTCCGGCAATTTTCAGTAAGAGTATACCACTCATAACCGCAGAAAAGCTCATCACCTCCGTCTCCCGACAATACCACCTTTACCATCTGCTTTGCTGTATTACAAGCCATATACATGGGAAACATGGAAGAGCATGCAAATGGTTCATCAAAGAAATTGAAAACTTGTTTTAATGTGTTAAAATTTGTTATATTAATTGCATGTTCAAAGTGATTTGTTTCTAATATTTTAGCAGTTGAACGGGCTACGTCCCGTTCGTCCCTTTCCCCTTCTTCAAACCCAATGGTAAACGTATTTACTGTCTTACCGTATTCTTTCGTATAAGCCACCACGCAACTTGAGTCAATTCCGCCGCTTAAAAATGCACCCAGAGGCACATCACTGACAAGGTGGTCTCTTACAACCTCCTTCATAAGCGAGTCGAGCCGGTCAATGGCTTCCTCAACTGACCATTCTGAGGCTGAAACTTCCAGTTTCCAGTAAATGTCTTCTTCTACATATCCATTTGAGGTATCAAACTGAAGTGTGCGTCCTGGCAAAAGGCGCTGTATACCATCCCAGATTGAATGACGGCCCTGCACATATCCATACAATAAATATTGAAACAACGCCCCATAGTCTATTTTTTTAGTAATAAAGGGAAGCGCTATCAATGCCTTCGGCTCAGATGCAAACGCAAAGGTATTTCCCCTGTGCCAATAGTAGAGTGGTTTAATCCCGACCCTGTCTCGTACGAGATAAAGTTTACAGATGTTTGAGTCCCAGATTGCAAAGGCAAACATACCAGTAAACTTCTTGACGCCTTCTAACCCCCATTCTTCATAAGCATGTAATATAACTTCGGAGTCAGTGTCAGATGAAAATTTATGCCCGTAATCTTTTAATTCATCGCGTAATGCTATAAAATTATATATTTCTCCATTACATGTTAACCAGATGGTACCATCTTCATTACACATTGGCTGACGACCATTTTCACTCAAGTCGATAATGGCCAATCGGTTGTGGGCGAGATATACAGAATGCTTTTGATCAAGATGTGATCCAAAATCGTCTGGCCCTCTATGTATCAGGGTTAAGGCACACTGTTCATAATTCTCTCTGAATTTTTCTCCGGCAACTCCGAAAATACCGCACATATAAAATTCCTGCCTTGCTGTTAATGTTTAAACATGGATTATCTTAAATCTGCAGCACATACATTAATGTTACAGCACACTTCGCTTTGTTGCATTGCAACTGTAGAACGTAGAAGCTAAAGGCGTCCGGATCTGCCTCTGGAAAGGTTCCCATACAGAAGGAATGATGCAAACGGAGCCCGTAAAAACTGAGGAGAAAGAACACATTAATCTGCACCCAGGACTTTATCACGCATCCGCCTTATAAAGGCTCTGGCATAATCTATGCCCGGTACCCTGCTGGGGAATCTGATATGATTCTTTAACGGTGGATAAAGTTGAATTGCCTTTCGCAAACGTTGTATCTTCACTTTCTCTTCTTCACCATAATTGTAACGGTTTTTCACCATCAGTATTCCCGCCTCTGCCGCAGGCCGCAAATGTGAAGGAGCGTCAAATATTTCAAAGAGATCTTTAATCATTTGAGTATAATCCCGAATTATTCGATCACCGTGGACATCACGCTGTTCCGGATGGACTCTGCGTTTGGCCATAAAGACATCAATCTTCCTGGCGCTTGATTTAAGCAATATTCTCATCCACAGATCAGTATCGGCCGCGTAAGGAACAGATTCGCGCCACCCGCCTGATTCCTTTGCAAGTGAAAGCCGGAAGAAACAGGAACACTGCGGGATCCATGTCTTGCATGACAGGATATTTTCCATCGAAAATGGCATCAGGACCTCTTTCATTATTTCATTTCCACCAACATCAATCTTAATCATATCTCCAAAGACCAGACCCAGAGCTGGATTGTTTAACAACTCCTGAATTCCCCTCTTAATTACACCCGGCAGGTAAAAATCATCCGAACTCTGGATAGCGCATATTTCACCTCTCGCCATGGCAAAACCCTTATTAACCGCCTCAATCTGTCCGCTGTCAGGCTCTGATATCCAGGTTACCTCAGGCACGCTATCATATTGATGGAGAACATCCAGGGTGCCATCAGTAGAAGCCCCGTCTATAATTAATACCTCCATCGGACGATAATCCTGCTGCAGAATGGAATCCAGTGTCTCCCTGATGAAGGCCCCCTGATTGTAGCTTGGTACAATGACAGAGATCAGGGGTTTGTCACCAAATAGCCGTGATGTGTCAGAAGTCAGAGGTCTGAAGTTTGTAGCCAAAATTTATTTGAATAAGGAGAGTTATTTTGAATTTAGAATTGCGACATCGAACGTCCTGCAGATCATAACCTGCCCGAATAGTTCAGGCGGGTCTGCAAACAATCTCACGTAGTGGCAATTTTCGATAATCAACTGATGGGTGACATTATTTTATGCTCTTTGTTCCACTTATGTGCATAGTATCTTAGATTAGTGCTTCCATAACCGATACCTCTAAAACGATTAAGCCTGATTTTTATACTCTCAAGATAATTAGTTGAAGCATCAGTCGAAAAGGTATGAGTAAAACCACACTGGCTGAGTACTTCGTCTGTTTTTTCGGAACATTTACCGCTGGGATATACATAATATTTTGTATCATAGCCGGTCTTTTCTTTTATCATCTGCCTGCTTTTTATAGAATTTTCTTTAAGTTCTTGTTCCGGAATGTTGATAGCCAACTCATGTGCTAATGAATGAGAAGCAATACTGAATAAATTGTCTTCAGCCAACAGGTTAATATCATCCCATTTCATGATCTCACGATAATATTTTGAGTCCCGAATTTGATCTTCACTTATGTAATCGGTTTTATTCCTTAACTGGCATAGTAGAGATAAAAGATTATTATGTGGTAACCTCTCGCATTTTTCCTCAAATTTAACCATATCATTCTTAGTAAAATATGATTTCCCATTATCAATCTCTAATTCTATAGTGTTAGTTTTCATTAACTGAAAGCGCGCTCTCACCTCATCCCACCAGAAAATACCATTGTTTTCCACAAGTTCCGGACATATTGCCATCATAACAGGTATCTTTTCATCTTTTAACCAATTTCTTATATGCTCAAATGTATTGAGGAAACCGTCATCAAAACTAATAATTAAATAGGCGTTGTTATTGTATCGCCTATCTCCAAGGCAATCTAATTCATCAATTGAAATGAGTTTATAACCTTGCCTTTGATAAAAACGAATCTCTTTCAAGCAACTTTCCGGGGTAATATCAAGATAATTACAAACAAGACGGCCTGGGTCTGTCTCCAGGCCGTGGTACATTAGAATGGATACTATTTTCCGATCTATATTTAGCTTATATTTCCCAAACGAGTCTTCTATACGAAAGAAAATGTCGCCAGTCAGGCACCGGATTTTCTTAAGCATTATAATTCTTTTCTTAAAACGGCAACATAATTGTATGCTTGTGCTTTAATAAATTCATTGTCAGCAGCCATGGTTTGCAATTTTTTATCCCACCTTATTCTCCGGTTATCACTGAAAAAGAAGGGGTAAGGTAAAAAATGGCTGACACGCACATCTATAATTTTAAACCCTGATTTCTTAGCAATAATATCGAATTCAGATGGAGTATAACGATGATGTGTTACATTTATATATACATACTTATCTGCCGAAAGCGAAACAGGCTTTCTGAATTTCTCAACAACGGGCTTCGGTAAAATAAATTTGGCCATTCTTTTAACTATCTGAATTGGATTAAACAGCTTTTGATAGTTTGCATACAATGGCGAAAAAACTCTATCACTAATAGTATTCCGGTTCCAGATTTGTATCACTGCAATACCCTGGACGGATAACAGGCTATGTATGTTTCGTAATACAGTTATGGGGTCATCAAAGTATTCAATAAAACCCAGGGCAATTATACCATCATAGGAACCCAGAGTCAGCTTGTCTTTGACAAAATCGGCTTGTTTGAAAGTACAATTCTTTTGTAAATTCTTAATTTCGGCATTACGTTGAGCTTGTTTAACCATTGATTCGCAAAAATCAATACCAACCACGTTATAACCAAGTTGGGCAAGCGTCAAGCTCGCATGACCGCATCCACATCCTAAGTCTAATATTCGGCTATTTGCATGAAGATGTTTCTGACATAGAGAAACACAGTCGTCCTGTCTCCACTGAAATGTCAGGGATTCATAATCATTTCTATAATATTTCTCCTGCCATAAGTGTTGATTTGACTCAAATTTTTCTTTAATTTTCTTATATTGAGATTGCAACATATTAACACCAACTTTCCAAAACTTAAGAAGACGGTTTCCCTGTTTTTAAATTTAGCGCTTATGGCGGCTTTAATTTTTATGTGGTAGGACCCAACTCCTGTTGGCGACTGTATTCTCACCGTTGAGCGCTGACGATCGCCGTCAGGAGACGGCTCCTACCAAAAACATTGAAATTCATACATTAAATTAAAAGTCTACCCGCCTGCTGTCGGGCAGGAAGACTTAACTCCAACAGACTTAAAATGGAAATTCCTATACTAATAAATTATAAATCGATTCCACGATTCTAAATAATCGCTGCCGGTCTCCCTCCGGACTTCCATCTTCTCCCCTCTTAACTCTGACATCCGAACTCCGAACTCTGACTTCTGAGGCCATAGTCTCTTAATATCTTTAACGCTTTTCAAGAAACATGATATTATTTTGGTACAACATCATTTTCTGAAGGGAGATATCTGGTTTGCAAGTATCCAATGACACTGACCTAACATTAAATCCGGCATTTCGGAACAGAGGCCAATAATCATCCTCTCCAAAAATTCGAAGAACATCGGAATGGAACCAGCGTTTCTCCCTTTCATACGGCATCTGATCCGAGATATCTACTGTAGAGCCCGGAGCAACGGGGTTTTCGATCACGGCGACACCCCCGGATCGCATAACACGGTAACATTCAGCAATTGCCATTGAAACGCTTACCTTCGGTATCATCATCAATACATGGCAACAATAAATAATATCAAATACATTGTCACCGAAAGGCATCTGCGCTATGTCAAACTGAAAATCCCCCTTTCCGGCATGTATGTCACCACTGAAATAACTGAGTTTTCTGATACCGGCTAACCGTCTGGAAAGATGTACTTCAGGGGCAATATGGAGCATTCTTAAACTGGTATTACCCGATTGAATATAATGATTGAGATAAAGCCAACCCCTTCGATGGGGCCCTTTTGCACAACATACAGGACAAAGCGCATCATAACGCATTTCCAAATCAGATGGATGAGCTCTGAAACTGCGAACGTGACTGTCGCATACGGGACAATAATACTTTCTCCCGTAATATAAGAGCTTTCTCAGCGTCCGCGAATTCCCCAGCCTTCTTTTCCACAACCGTACCGGTTCAATGTATGATTCTGGAATGGCGAATAAAATTATTCTGCGGAGAACCTGGGGTTTACTTTTCTTATCTAACATATCTGTTTTCTATACTATCTAATAATCACACCGATACCAAAACCAGACTGTTCATGGTCTTCAACAAATTCTTTGTAATCATAATTACCTTTGATTCCCTGCCAGAAACGGTATACTTCTCCAGACCAGTTATCGTTATTTGATTTCTTATCCTGAATAATATCATGAAATACTATCAAACCTCCCTCTTTCACCAGAGGACTATATATTTCAAAATCCGCTTTTACACCTTCATATGAATGGTCGCCATCAATAAAAAGGAAATCTATAGATCGGCCTTTTAACAGTTTTTTTATTATATAAATGACTTCAGGAAATCGTGAATTACTGTTTATTGAAAAAATTTTAGAACCATTTTCTACTAAATATTTCAATTTATCATAGTTTTTAACCATTAAATCTATCCCAATATATGTGTCAATTTCTTTAAGGGTTTTAAGAAAAAGAAAAGAATTGCCCCCATCTTTAGTTCCAATTTCAACTATAATTTCAGGTGTATTCTTCTTAAGGTATTCAAGGAGGCCGATAATTTCTATTTTATTCTGGATTATACCAAACTCTTTTTGTGCAAAATCATAAAGCTCTTCATTTGAAGCGAGCAATAACAAACGCTCACGCGCTCCCTTCCATTTCTGTTTATGCCCAAAAGTATTTTCTCTGAAATTAGTAAACCTCATGCAACAGTATCGGTAAATGGGACGAAAATAGTCGCGAAGTGACAAAGGCAATAATGACTTTAAAGCTTTTATCATTATTTATTTCTACCTATTTTCATTTTTTCAGCAACTACTCTTTGCGCATTTTTAAAAAGTTCTAATGAAGGCCTTATGTAACAAAGATAGTCTACAAGCCGCCGTTGTCGCATCAGGACACGCTGATATATCTTTTCATTCTTCTCAAGAAATGAAATCCTCGCAATTACATCGCTAAAAGTACTGACAGTTGTGTACTTATCATAAATAAACCCATGTGGCATTACCTTTGGATCTCCGATTACCAGGCATCCCATAGCAATAGCTTCAACCATTGCGGTCCCCCATACAGCTCTGCCTCCACATTTTACAAAATACTTACTTTTCATGAAGTCCTCCATGAACTCTGGATCCATGGTCCGCCTGGATTGACTCTCCTCCCACCTGTCCACCGTCCCTTCCGGAAGAATAGCGGTGCTTCTAACCGTTCCAAACGATTTAAGCCATTCAAGCTGTGTTGAATCCAAATCAGCTACGGTGTGGTGTTCTAAAAAAATACCTGATCTATTGTTATCATCAAATGGAAAATTGCACATTTCTTGAAAACATCCTGAATAGTGCAGATGATATGGAAACTCGATTTCATGTGGCATTACCTTTGGAGAAAGCCGAACCGGACGAAAACGCTGGTTGAGGGAAATATCTTGCCCTCGTATTGGTTGCATATGAGAATTTTTATATGAACTTGTTGTAACCTCACGAATATAATAACACCAAACCACCTGAGGATAATTTCTGGTTATTCTTTCAGGTACTGATATATCGTTACTGATAACAATATCGTACTTCCCCCAGTCTACTGTTTTGGCTTTTACCGCAAATACCTTCTGCCCGTATTTACGTCCGGGAACTTTTTCTCTGAATTTTTCAAAGTACTCAATAGGACACCATCTCCGTTCAGTCCATTTTTCTTTCCAGATGTTACATTCAGGGTCAGGTTCCGTCTCAACTATATAAAAATCCGCATCAAATTTGGTGAACAGCGCCACCGGCCCCGGCCTGCCAAGAGTCGATCGTACAATACTAACAGGAGAAGAGTTTTCCGGACAGCAGTAAAGGTCGTCATTAACATCCTGCTTGACAAATGCAACTTTAGGAATTAGTTTATTAGTAATCAGCTTATTGAGTTTTCGTCGCTGCAGAGGGAACTTAATGTGAATATCAGCAGTATTGAAGAAAATCCTGCCTATAATATCCAGCGTCCTGTTAGCTATATGATAAATTCTGGATAAAATCATTCAACTTTTATTATCGCTTTCAAAGTCTTCAACGCTACAACAAGATTGATTTCATTACCACCGCTCAGAAATTGTCCCTCATTAACTCCTAAATGTGTTCTTTGGCGACACCGTTTGTCAAATCACATAACTATTTTGCCCTGATTTTCATCCTCTGAATAGATAATTCTTACAGGGTGTTTTAAAAT
>MHZA01000172.1:796-11640 GCA_001828595.1 Planctomycetes bacterium RIFCSPLOWO2_12_FULL_40_19 | reverse complement strand
TCAAGGAAGTGAAAGTCTCAGATTATGGCAAGGCTGTGCACCTGGAGTACAATAAAGCAGGAGACGAACTTTGGGTAAGCATCTGGGGCAATTTGGGAGATGCCGACAAGGGTAAGGGAGGCGAGATAGTGGTGATCGACGACGCTACCTTTGCAATAAAAGCGAGGATACCGAATCTTGTCACGGCAACTGGTAAGTTCAATGTGTATAACACAGTGAATGACATATATTAATAGGTTTTCCGGATTGTTTAAGTAGGTTACAGAAAGGCACGGATAAATTTTATTTGTCCGTGCCTGTTTTATTTCTTGTTTCTTCCTGATTGAAAGATGCGGTGTCGGATGATAAATTGTACGAAGCTTTTACAAAGCACCGAAACGCTGAAAGAAATAAAAAGGTACTCAGCAGTCGAGAAGGAGACGCCAAAATGGATGCTTCGCTTCTCCAAGACAGCCTCCCCTATAGTGGTTTGGAATACAACCAGGAAGTGCAATCTGCTCCGAAAATGGAAAAAGACATCCCTCCAAAAAGCACGTATATCAGACTGCTGGGTTATTTAAAACCGTACTGGCATAAGTCTGTAATTATTCTCATACTCGCAGCACTCAGTACATATATAGCCGTTCTGCCAATACAAATATTAGGCATTGCGGTGGATGAAATCAAGATAGCCGATAAATATTTGAAAACTACTCAAACTGACCGGCATGATGCAATGCTGCCGGCCAAAACGTATGCTTACGGGCAAAAGAGCGCTATTCCACTTTCAAAACCTTTATTAACAGTCTCTCAGTATATCCATACCCATTGGTTTGAAAGTTATAACACCACCATCGTTACGCTGCTCTTTCTTGCCGGGAGTTTTATTCTTATGAATGCCGCAAGCGGTAGTATTATGATGGTTCATGGTTTCATTTCCTCAAAATTGGGTCAAAGGCTCACTTATGATTTGCGAAATCAACTTTATGGCCACATTCAGCGACTCCCCCTCGCCTACTTCGAAAATAATAAAACCGGTGATATTATGAGCCGTCTCATGAATGACGTCAATTCCCTCGAGCAGGCAATTGTTGGCCCAATTATTACCTTTATTACCGACATGTTCAAATTTGGCTGGATAATCTATTTTTGCGTAAGGCTTGATTGGCAACTTACCGGTATTGCACTGATAGTTTGCCCCTTTATCTCCCTTTGCACTTATAACTTTGGTAAAAGGATCAGGAAAGCCTTTCGCTCTCTGAGGGACAAGACAGGAGAACTTAATTCCCTGATTCAGGATAATATCTCAGGTATTAAGGTTATTGCGGGATTTGCAAAAGAAGTTGAAGAGCTGGAACGTTTTCAGAAGAAGAACTACGAAAACTACAACCTGAACATCCGGATATTACGGCTGGCTTCTACCTTACGGCCAGTTATTGACTTTATCACTGAAATTGGGGCAGTAGTCGTTATCTGCTTAGGCGGATATAAGGTTTTGCAGGGACAACTTTCCGTTGGTACCTTTGTGATATTCTTCCCTTACCTCCAGATGATGTATGGCCCTATTACAGGTTTAACCCGTTTTTACAACCAGGTTCAACGCGCCATTGTTTCAACCGAACGAATCTTTGAGATACTTGACACGCCAAGCGATTTAAAAGATAGCCCTGACGCCGTTGATTTACCACCAGTACATGGAATCGTGGAATTCAGGCATGTCAACTTCATGTATAACCAGGGCATTGAAGTTCTCAGCGATATCAACATAACGGCTCGACCGGGCCAGATGATTGCGCTGGTTGGTCCGAGTGGCAGTGGTAAGACCACCCTCACAAAACTGATTCCCCGATTTTACGACCCCACAAAAGGGGATATCTACATTGACGGTTATGATATCAAACATATCAGGCTCCATTCCCTCCGTAAGCAAATGGCCATGGTGCTCCAGGACCCCTTTCTTTTCAATGATACCATAAAGGTAAACATTGCTTATGCCCGATCTGATGCGCCTGATAAAGAAATTAAAAGCGCCGCCCTTGCCGCAAATGCGCATGATTTTATCGTAACGTTGCCGAATGGATATGACTCTATAATAGGAGAACGCGGTGTAAAACTCTCCGGAGGTCAGAAACAACGCATTGCTATTGCCCGTGCCATCCTTGCCAATCCACGCATCCTCATCCTGGACGAAGCTACCTCATCTGTGGATACAGAGACAGAACAACTCATTCAGAAAGCCATCTATAGGCTGGTGGAAGACCGCACCACATTCGTTATCGCACATCGGTTGTCAACCATATTGCACGCGGATTTAATCGTGGTGCTTGATAAGGGGCGAATCGTTGAAACAGGGCTCCACCATGAACTTCTTGCAAATGGAGGGCTGTATAAAAAACTATTTGAGATGCAGTTCAGCGCTCAGGAAAAGACGAAACCGGAAATCTTTGGAACAGAGATTGAAAAGGCAGAAACCGATGTTACACAAGAACAAATTATTGATTTGAATGAGTCGACACAGCACGCCAAATGGTCATAAAAGACAAACATGCAATTGCGTAGCCTGACTGGACAACGATGTTTACCGTCGTTGATTTCCATCTATCTCCTCCAGCGCTTTTATTGCCTCCCGCCGGACACCGTTGTCAACATCCTCCAGTGCATCAATTAAGGGTCCAACTGCACGCTCATCCTTTATCTTCCCCAACGCCTCTGCCGCGCTCCACCGGACACTACTGTTATTATCCTTCAATGCAGCAATCAGGGGTTCAACTGCGCTAGTATCCTTTATCTCTCCCAGCGCCCCTGCTGCATCCCGCCGGACACTGCCATCAACATCCTTCAATGCAGCAATCAGGGGTTCAACTGCGAGGCCATCCTTTATTTTCCCTAGTGCCTTTGCTGCATCATCCCGGACACCGCTGTCAACATCCTTAAGCGCATCAATCAAGGGTTCAACTGCGCGGGTATCTTTAATCTCCCCCAGCGCCTTTGCTGCGCTCTGCCGGACACTACTGTCATTATCCTTCAGTGCAACAATCAAGGGTTCAACTGCAGGTGTGCCTATCTTCCCCAGCGCCCATGCTGCAACCTGTCGGACACCGCTGTCATCATCCTTAAGCGCAGCAATCAAGGGTTCAACTGCGCGGATATCCTTTATCTCCCCCAGCGCCTCTGCCGCGCTCCACCGGACACTTCTGTCATTATCCTTCAATGCAGCAATCAGGGGTTCAACTGCGCTAGTATCCTTTATCTCTCCCATCTCTAATGCCGCCAACTGACGGACATTCTTGTCTTTATCCTTAAGCCATTGAATTAACGTGTCCACTTTATCCGCGTCCACTTCATCCGTTTTGCCACATCCAACGAACGATATGCAGGAAAGAGTGAGCAGCGCAATCATCGCTGCCTTAACAAGGTTCGTATTAATATTCTTCATGAGGAAATTATTTAACCGTAATCGTTCCTGTCATCCCCTGATCAATATGCATATTACAGTAGTAAGGAAACGTGCCGGTAGAGTTAAAAGTGTAGGTGAAGCTCCCAGAAGCCATTTTGCCTGAATTCCAGAGGCCATCAGGGACACCCTTCCTTCCATCCGGCCCCTCAATTGCTGTTCCACTTCCTACTTCGTGAGCCTTTATGCCGGTCACAACCCATTTCACACTATCTCCCTGCTTAATCGTTAATGAAGAGGGAACAAACTCATAATCACCCGTCATCTCAACAATGTGTGTTGTTGCCCCGGATGGTGGGGTCGTTGAGGAATCACTACCTGAACCACTATTAGTTTGATCAGCAATGCCACACCCATAAAAAGAGAACATTATTAATAAAACAACCATGTTTAATACAATCACGACTTTTTTCATCATATCCCTCCTTAATTTAATATCAATATTTCAGAAATCATTAAAATAAAATTCAGAGTTAACACATTTTTAAACTTAAGCACGTCATTAAACTAATGGCGGTCGATATTAAAACTTGAACCTATGGCCTCTTGCTTGTCGATTGATTAAAAAAGTCTACAATTATCTTGTGTTGATTTCAACTGTTTTATTTTGTCCTAAGTTGAGCGATTTTATATTACATGCCGTTGTAGCAGATGGCTTCCTGCCCGACTACGTCATTCAGGCGGGTAGCCCTGCGTTTTTCATCATTTGATGGGTTTGCGCACACACATAAGTTACGCAACCTCAAAGTTGCGGTGTGAGCTCAGCCGAACGGTTGCGGCTACCAGCCCGACCCCGGTCCCTGCCAGAAAGATGTGCCCGCCCGGATGAATTCGTTCGGACGAGTCGGGCTGGCGAACGGCATGGCTGGGCGGGGACTCATTCTGGCGGGCAAAATCGCTCAATTTAGCTCAGGTTAAAAAAGTAGTTTAAAAAATGTTTACATAAATACAATAAAATAAAGTTAAAAAGTACTTGACATTAGAGCATAAATTTATATAGTGTTTGCAAGTCTTCCGTAAGACTTGTCCTAATTTCCAGTAAGGTGGAGGGGGGAGGATTAGGCCGTGTGTGTTTTGTTTTCCAACTGAGATGTTAATTCCCTCCAAAATTATATAGTTTTTTCATATCAAAGTTCAATTGTCAGTGATTACAATGTAAAGCCTTGACTTTTAGAGGGAAATTTGTAATATGATTTGCTCTAAAAGATAGGGAGAATGCCTTATTAAATTTTGAATTAATAGTCGAGTTTTAATTATGGCGCACGTTGATTTATCTAGTGACGAAAATTACGAACGTGAATCGCTACTGACACATCCAAAGACAGCGACCAGAAGGGGGCTTTTCTGGTCAGCCTGGTTAATTTTCTGGGGGCTTGTTTCTATGTGGGCCTTCGCTACTGTTCGTTACTTAATTCCCAGAGTCTCCTATGAACCTTCAGACATATTCAAAGCAGGCAGGCCGGAAGACTATCCTATGGGTTCTGTAACACTCATAAGTTCGCGCAAGGTATGGATTGTCAGGGAGGAAAAAGGTCTGTATGCGCTTATAGCGGTATGTACGCATTTGTCGTGTCAACCTAGATGGCTTGAGAAGGAACAAATATTTAAATGCGCTTGTCACGGTGGACAGTTTCATAAAAATGGAGTAAATTTTGCCGGTCCTCCGCCGAGACCTTTAGACCGTGTACATATTTCAATGAGTGATGATGGGCGTTTACTCATAGACAAAGGTCGCAAAGTAGGCATAGACTTTACTTTACCGGCATGACATAAACAAAGAAAAATAGGCGAGGTAAAAGTAAATTGTCGATTTACCCGATGTTAAGATGAACGGGGTTGGTTTATTATGGAAAGACAGAATAAAGAAGAAGATAAGAAAATAGATATAAAGGAAACGCAGGTCTGGAAGGCTGTATTCGGAGATTTATTGTTTGGTGAATTTAAGCCTTTGTCTCCTTTCAACAGCCTCATGCGCGGAATTGCGAAGATCATGCAGTTGCATCCGTATAATATGAGTGTGGGTGGGAGGAGGATAATAACTTATACGTTTTGCCTGGGAGGTTTAAGTGTATTCTTCTTTTCTTTACTTGCATGTACCGGTGCGTTTTTAATGATATATTATAACCCGGATGTGAATTCGGCTTATGCGAATATCGAGGACATGCGATACATTGTGCCGTTTGGCGTTCTGATAAGAAACATGCACAGGTGGACGGCCCATTTAATGGTAATGTTTGTTGCTCTTCACATGTTGCGTGTATTCCTAACAGCGGCATATAAACCCCCAAGGGAATTGAACTGGATTGTAGGGGTGATTCTCTTGGTAATGACTTTACTTGCAAGTTTCACAGGGTACCTGCTCCCATGGGACCAGTTGGCCTACTGGGGAGTTACTATAGGAACCAGTATGGGAGAAAATGCTCCATTATTAGGGGCAAAGGGGCCATTTGCTATATTAGCTCCCGGGAAAGATGTGAATTCTATTTTGGTGGGCGGCACATCGGTTGGGCAGCCTACTTTATTAAGATTTTATCTTTTGCACGCAATAGCAATACCTCTTGGAATTGCCGGTTTAATGGGATTCCATTTCTGGCGTATAAGAAGGGCTGGAGGGGTTTCAGGACCGCTGTAGAGGGTTATTTAAAGTGGTTAAGAGATTTTTGGCGTTTAATAGAGTTACTCAGGATTCCTGATAAGCGCCAAATAACAAATTTCAAATATCAAATAAATTCCAATGATTAAAGCTCAAAATGTCCAAACAATATGATTTGGAAGAACGGACATTCCAGTTTGCCAAAAACGTATCACTTTATGTTAAGAAATTCACAAGAACTATTTCTAATATGGAATATGGAAAGCAAGTAATAAGGGCTTCCGGGTCTGTTGGCGCCAATTATATTGAGGCTAATGAAGCTTTAAGTAAGAAAGATTTTGTTATGAGAATCAAAATATGCCGTAAAGAAGCAAAAGAATCTGCTTATTGGTTAAGGCTGATAGCTGAAACAAACGGTGAAAAATATACGGAGGAAGGAAATAGACTTTTTAATGAGGCATCTGAATTAACAAAAATATTTTCATCTATTCTTGGAAAATCAAAGTAGTTTAATCATTTCATTAATTGTGATTTGTGATTTGTTTGTAATTTGTGGTTTGATGATTGTAATTTATCAATTTTTTGTTTGGTTAAGGCGTATTACAGGTTGGGAATTAATTTATAGATTGGGTTTTGCAGGAAAATAATAAATGGCTGAATTAAAAGAAAAATCAAAGGAAAAGGGCGAAGTTATAGTTCGCATGTCGGAGAAGGAGTGGGAATACGTTAAGAATATTAACGTAAAAGGAGATTATAAAGAAGGCTTCGAGACTCTGACACCTAAAGAACAGGATTATACCGTAAAACATCTCCGTGATTCTGTCGGAATAGAATTTCTTGCCGGACTTATATTTACGTTCATAATAATGGTGTGGTCCCTTTTTATGGATGCGCCGTTAAAAGAACTGGCAAATCCTGCTGACACACCCATTGATGAGAGGGCGCCGTGGTACTTCATAGGGCTGCAGGAGATGCTTATATTTTTCGACCCATGGTTAGCAGGTGTAATCATTCCCAGTATTTTGCTTGTAGGCTTAATACTGGTTCCTTTTATTGATCCGAACAAGGAAACCGGTATTGGCAGATATACCTTTAGGGATAGGCCGGTAGCAGTATCAGTTTTTGGTTTTGGTTTTGCGATGTGGTATACACTTATTATTATCGGACAGTTTTTCAGGGGACCGGCTAGAATGTTTTACTGGCCATGGGAAGATAAAACTGTTTTAAAGGAGATGCCTGTATCAGAAATGGTAAATTTTCATATTGCAGGCGGATTTGCGTTTTTTATCCTCTATATTGGCGCCTGTATGGTTTTACCACAGGTTATATTTAAAAATTTCTATAAAACTTTAGGCGTCGTTAGATACTATATTTTTATGAGTTTATTTGCAATTATGTTATTAATTCCTATAAAAATTTTCTTAAGATATGTATTTGACGTTAAATACATCTTATCTCTACAAATTTTTAATACAACTCTAAACTTCTAAATATGGGTCCTTACGTTAAATTAATATGGCTGCTTACGATATCTATCCTGCTTTTAGGTGTTTCCGTGGTGTGGTTTTATAAAGAGTTTAATCCTGAGTGGAAACAGTGTCAAACGGCAGAGATTCAGGAGCGGATAAAGAAAGTTCAGGAAAGTTATGATTTTTATGGTGATCCGGAAATGGCTCCAGCATCGCCAGAGGACAAAAAAGCCTTTTTAGCCGAAGGGGAAAAGCGTAAGAAGGAGCTTGAAGCCTTAAAGGGCAGGAAGCTGGAAATAAAGCAGATATTGCTTAAAGGCGAGGGCCTTTGGAGCCATCAGGAGAGCGGCCAACGGGTAGACAGGTGTACGACATGCCATATCGATGAAGAGAAGTTGAAAGAAGTGCACCCGGAAGAACTTCCCATTTCTTTTGACATTTTTGGGTGTACGGTATGTCATGGTGGAAATGGCAGGGCTCTTGAAACGGAACCTGCACATGAGCATATTTATCCGGACAGAAAGGCGATGACAGATGCCCGTGTTGATTCTGCTGATGAGTTAATAAAGATGTGGGAACGGCTAAGGGTATTGAATCCTGAAGACATCACATCACTGCGGAGGGAAAGTTTCTTTGGTACGTCAGGGGAGTATCAGATATATGTAGGAAGAAAGAAATGTATTAAATGCCATAAAACATCTAATCCTGATCACGTCAACAGGTGGAGCAATTCAAAATTTGAGACTTTTGAGAGGATACAGAAAGAACCGGATTATAGAGCCGGTAATGAGGATTATAAAAAACAATGTTACAAATGCCACACCACCGGTTACAGGGAAGATAAGGGAATTTACGCAGAGACTGGCGTTGGTTGTGAAGCATGTCATGGCCCTGGAGAGGTGTATGCGTATTTGATGGGGGGCGAGAAGGAGGGCAGTGTTGCAGAGGGGCAAAAACTGGCCAAGGTTTCCTTCGACTTTAACGTATGTGGTGATTGCCATATCGAAAAAAAGCATGAAATGCGCAAAGAGTATTTCGATAAGCAGGCACAAAAAAAATAACCATTGCTTCAAATATCTTTAGGATTGCTCTTTTTTCGGCTGTTGCTAAATAAACTCTGAAAAGGTATTCCCTTAAAAAAGGGGGAATAAGGGGGTTTTAGATGATACCCCGTGAACGGTTACGAATCGTTCTTGTTGAATTTAGTGCTTACTATGGATGCTCTGAGAAATAAATCAGGGTACTATATATTGCACATTGTAAGTGTAGTGGCCATACATAGTAATAAACTATTTTGAAAATTACTATATTATATTTGACAATTTTATACAAAGTTGTACAATTTTTGAAGTCTTAGTAGGCAACGTATGCTTTTACCTGTAACTTTGTAAAAATTATGATTTCAGAGTAAGAGGAGGAGAGGCTGTATGAAGCATATTAGAATTGGCGCCGTAGTGTTAATTTGTGTAGCTTTTCTGATGTTAAGCGGCGGCGCAGTCTTTGCGCAGGGATCTGTAAATCCATCTCCGGAAAGATTGGTTTTCCCGACTGAGAAAGACCAAAAAGGATTTGAAAACTGGGTTGGCCTGGAGAAGGGTAGCGGCCCTTGGGCTGATTATTACAAACCTGTGCCGCTTCATATGTACTGGAGTCCGAAGAATCATTATATAAGACCTGATTTAAGCGCTTTTAAAGACCTGTTTGATAATTATGCCAGTGGAGACTGTATGGGCTGTCATGCGGAAGTAACTCCTGGTATTTACCTGTCTTGGAAGACTTCAACTCATGCAAGTCCAAGGAAAAGCGCTGAATTTGCTGAAAAGACAAAGGCGATTGAGGAAGCTGCCGGTATAAAGATAGAACAGGTAACATGTGGTTACTGTCATGGTGAAAGTCATGATGAGCTGTTTTTGCCCGTAGCTGATGACGCCTGTAAGAAATGCCATAGGCAGCAGGTAGTGGAATTTGCCTCTGAAATTGCAGATGGAAGGCCGAGTCACAGGGATTCATGGGTATCAAATGTTGTTGTTCCATGGTATATCGAAGGCTTCAGAAGGGGCGAAGGTTATTCATTCATAGGCTGTGACCAGTGTCACCCTTCAATGGAGAGATGCGACCCATGCCATACGCGACATAAGTTTAGCGCTGAAGAGGCGAGAAAACCTGAGGCATGTTATTCATGCCACATGGGCGCCGATCATCCGGATGCCGAGACTTACAAAGACTCGAAGATGGGTGTTATCTATGAAATGGAGCATGAAACATGGGCATTGGATAAGGGCCTGAATGATGTTGCGCTAGGTGGACCTGAAATGCGCAGCCCCACCTGTCAGACCTGTCATATGTATAATTACACAACAGGAACGTGGGGACACAATGTGACTTCCAAGGGACGTTGGAGAATGGGCACATTCCCGCCAGTACAGGTTGAATACAAGTCAAGCATGAAGGATTATCCTTACGGCATTACCATTCCGCCTATGGATAAGAAGATAGACCTGTATGACGGTCCGAACAAGAAGAAACTTGAGAGATGGGTGGAGCTTTGCAGTAATTGCCATAGTGGGCGATTTGCAAGATTATGGTTTGAGGCGCTTGATGAATATATGTTTGCTGCATATCGTAAACGCGATGAAGCTCAACTCCTCGTAGAAGAGTGTTTTGAGAAGGGGTGGATTAACGTCAAGAACAGAGGGATTTATCCGATGGGTGATGTGATCGCTGACAAACTGGGTGTAAAGCTGCTTGGTGAAGGCGTTTTTAAAGCGTTTAAGACAACTGGTGGTAAAGTTCCCGTTGTTGGTCCTATCCTTGGCGTATACGCAAACTTTATGCATAATGATGGTAACCCAAGCCAAATCGAAGTGGAATATGGCAACCTGTGGTTCTGGTATGCGCTTAAAGGTTACAAAGGTGTTGCGCACGGTCAGCAGGACTATGCATGGTGGTGGGGTTGGGCTCCAATGGTCAACCAGTTGTCACGCGTAAGATCGCAGCGCGATATGCTGGAAAGAGTGTATAACATTGAAGCAAAGCTGGGAATTGGCCTCGGTGGAGGCAAGTAGCAAGTTTTATTAAGTGTAGGGTGGATTATGGCCGAAGGCCGAATCCACCGATAATGGTAATCAACTCCAATGTAAACATTTGAATATATAGGAGGATCGCCGATATTAACACACTCTGTAGTTTGCAGCTTAGTAGTCTTGAGATTACGAATAATACGTTTTAAATTCATTCACCCTGTACCGAATTGAAGGCATCAAAATTTTTAAGTAGGGGCGTATTGCTATACGCCCCTACAATGTTTGTCATTTATTTAAAAAGTTCGTTACCGTTGTTACTTATGTAA
>MHZA01000172.1:0-742 GCA_001828595.1 Planctomycetes bacterium RIFCSPLOWO2_12_FULL_40_19 | reverse complement strand
AGTAAATGATGAAAATTGCTGAATGACCCTGAAATTCTTGTTGTTTTGAAGGGGAGGATTGTCATACGCACATACTCCCGTATCTTTTTCTCATTTTTCAAAAGTTTTTTCTTTGCGTTCTTTGCGTCTTTGCGGTGGGCTGAACTTTTACCATTTTTTTAATTTTTTTGGGGGGGAGGTTGAGTATGTTGAAAATAAGGAATTACTTTATTGTGGCTGCAGTAGTTTTTGCAATCTCATCAGCGTATGCGTTGATAGGGATTCAGGATGCAAAGGCGCAGGCAGCCGGTTCAGGCGCTGCGTACACTGACCTTATCAAGAGGATAGAGGCGCTGGAAGCAAATGGTGTTGGTAACGTCAGTGCCGGTGATATCACGGGTTTGAAGATTGGCTTTGACATAAGGCATCGTTACGAGCAAAGGTCTCAGGATTTCGCATCAATAGGTTCTACATCTTACTCTACTACCACTGGTAGTTTTATACGAGAATATTCAGGTTTAGGAGGAAGTGCAGAAAGAAGCAGGAAGGTTGACCAGGATTTTACACTACAGAGGATCAGGCTTACTTTTGATGCAGACATAAACAAGAATGTGCGTGGATTTATAATGCTGCAGGATTCCCGTACATTCGGCGAAGAGACAACTACTATTGGTAATTTACAAAGAACCGATATACAAGAGGCTTATGCTGAATTAAGGAATCTTGGTGATTTAAACTCTATACTTACTAATGTAGAGCTAAG
>MHZA01000171.1 GCA_001828595.1 Planctomycetes bacterium RIFCSPLOWO2_12_FULL_40_19 | reverse complement strand
TTATACCTAATACCTTAAGTGGTCATCAAAATTAGAGCCGTGTACGGCAGTATGACATGCTGCGCTGAAACATGAGCCTCTTGGCAAACGAGCATCATGATCAGAGTCTCCTATCCAAAATCGATTTGGGTCCGTTTGGGTCTGAAAGTGACACCGGAGACAAAGATTAGAATCCCTTGCAATAAGGAGTTTGTCATTCACAGAACCATGTACCTTATGACAAATCGTGCAGCCTTCTCTCATCGCATCGTGCTCGAATACAAAAGGTCCCCTTTGTTCCGGGTGGCATTTAAAGCATACTTCATTTGTGTCAGAAAACGAGGTTAACGTCCATGCCCTGGCCTCAGAACCATGAGGGTCGTGACAACCGGAACAACTTACTAATCCCTCGATTACAGGATGGTGGTATTGCAGCCTGAATTCCGCTTTCTTATCCAGGTGGCAGCGAAAGCATACCTCCGGATTCTTATTCGGATTAATTATCAGGCCTGGTTCATGCTCATTTTCCATGTGTAAGCTTCCCGGACCATGGCATATACCGCAACCCAATCCCTCTTTTTCCATTCCTTTAGCTGATATACGGGCATGAGTAGTGCCTTCAAAAAACTCAACACGCTCTCTGTGGCATGGGGCACACAACCTCGTTTCAACATATTTAGCTCCTGGTATATCCAGGGATGGGACCACCGAAGTCTTCTGGTAGACTGCACAGGAGATAGTCCCCAAAGTCAATATTAGCGCGAAATATGGCCATACTCTCATCATTTTTTGATCTCTTTCAAAGGTCTATGATGTTCTATCATCTTCTTACGTGTAGGAAAATAAAAACCTACCCTTTCGCCATCAGGTGTTGGGTCCCTTTCCGGATTCCAAGTTGGGCTTTCAGGATTATGACAATTTCTACATGTCTCTTCAGTTGGCATTATTAGCCCATTAGACTTAGCCTTATCAATATTCTCCATAACCTCCAAATACGTATATTCTTCCCCGGGACCGTGACACGATTCACACTGTACACCATCTTCAATCTGCAGGTCTTCGGCTACTTTTTCTTCGGTAAAGGCATAGGCGGTGGAGTGACAGCGTAAGCACTTGTTGCTCTGTTGAGGATCTATTATGCCTAAATTTATGGCAATTTCTTTGGCCTCAGGGGTTCCCAATGTATAGAATGACTTGGAATGTTGGGTGTTTGACCAAACATTATACTGGTCACCTAATTTTTTATCCTTGTGGCACAGCTTACACAAGCCTACGCCTACATAATTAAACCTTATAGGTTCTTTGGCTAGGACTTCAATAGATTGAAAGATGGGTATAAACAGCAGCAAAAATAAAGAAATTATCAAAGATATAATATGCATTTTTCTTAATCATTAAGATCTTTTTAAATATGAAATATACTATATTTCTTCTCTAAATCAACTTAAAATAGTTTAGTAAATGGTTTTTACCAAAAGTAAGAGCAACAGGCAACAATGCCCACTTTTTTTATCCTTGATTTTAACCCTGTTAGAAAATAAACTTGTTGCATAATATTACAAATTAAAAAGTTTGTCCACATCGTAAGGTGGGCAAAGGTTCTTTAGGAGACAATTATGAAAAGAAAACCGTCAATAGTTGTTGATTTTGATGGGGTTATTTGTAAACACCGTTTCCCAGACGTTGGAGAACCAACAGAGGGAGTTATGGAAGCATTAAATACACTGAAAAAAGCTGGCTACCGTATTGTTATTCATTCCTGCAGGACTTCATTCCAGTTTAGAGATTTACTCATAGGCGATCAGTTCGAAAGGATAAAGGATTATATGAAGCACTATAAACTGCCTTTTGATAATATCTGGGCGCCAGACAAGCCGATAGGAGTCGCTTATGTTGATGATAAGGGTATAAATTTTAATAATAATTGGAGTGAAATAACCGAGAAATTACTTTTAGAAAACAAGAAACTAAAATGAAATTATGATTTCAGTACAATACTTAAGCAAACAATATAGCGACCAGGTTATCTTTGATAACGTCTCCTTTAATCTCAGCCCCCGTGAGAGAATTGGCCTGGTTGGCCGGAATGGACACGGAAAAACTACTTTATTTCGTATGCTCACAGGACAGGAACAATACGATGATGGTATAATTTCAGTCCCAAAAAATTATCGCATAGGATACTTGAGCCAACACATTAATTTTACCAGACCGACAGTGCTTGAAGAAGGGTGTTGCGGACTTCCAGATGATCAGAAGGCTGATGACTGGAAGGTGAAAAGAGTCCTTTCCGGTCTGGGTTTTTCTGACAACGATTTTGACCGTGATCCTGCGGAGTTTTCAGGTGGTTATCAAATCAGGTTAAACCTTACAAAGGTGCTGGTTTCAAACCCAAACCTGCTTCTGCTTGACGAGCCGACAAATTACCTGGATATTGTTTCCATACGCTGGCTGACTAATTTTCTGAATAGCTGGAGAAATGAAATTATCATCATAAGCCATGACAGAGGTTTTATGGACAGCGTCGCCACACACATCATGGGGATCCATCGTCACAAAATCAAAAAGATTGCCGGAAACACACAGGATTATTACGACCAGATTTCAACAGAAGAAGAAGTGCATGAAAAGCGGCGTCTCAATGACGAGAAAAAGCGCAGACAGGTGGAACAGTTCATAAACAGTTTCAGGGCAAAGGCTCGTCACGCCAGTCGGGTGCAGTCACGTATAAAAACCCTTGAAAAACAGGAAGTGCTGAAGAAACTTGAAAAAATAACCACCATCTCATTCTCTTTCAATGCAGCTCCATTTCCAGCCAAATGCATACAGGAAGCACAGGATATAACATTTTCTTATAACGGCAAACATTCACCACTGATAGACCACCTTAGCTTTAGTGTCGGGAGTAATGACAAGATTTGCATTATAGGCAAGAATGGCAAGGGTAAGACAACCCTGTTGAAACTGTTAGCCGGAATATTATCTCCCATGGAAGGAAAGATTAGAAATCATCCACAGGCGAAGATCGGTTACTATGAACAGGCAAACACTGCAAACCTTAACGATACTCTCTCGGTTGAAGAAGAGATAGCATCCAGTATCTCAAATATTGACAGAAAAAGAGTCAGGGACATCTGCGGCGCCATGATGTTCTCCGGAGACAGCGCTCTTAAGAAAATTGAAGTGTTATCCGGTGGCGAAAAATGCAGAACCTTGTTAGGAAAGTTGCTGGTAATGCCGACCAATCTCCTTCTGCTTGACGAACCTACTCACCATCTCGATATGCAGTCATGTGAAGCTATGATGGACGCTATTGAAAACTTTGATGGCGCAGTGCTTATGGTTACCCACAACGAACATATCCTACACAGGGTTGCAAACAAGCTAATAGTATTCCACCATGACAGAGTATTTCCTTTTTATGGAACCTACTCTCAATTCCTTGATCAGATTGGCTGGGACGATCAGGAAGGTGTTACAATTAAGAAACCATCTTCAAAGCAACAGGAGAAAACAGAGAAGAAGATTAATATGAAAGACAAAAGAAAAGTACGCGCCGGGTTCATTGCCAGGCGTTCAAAAAGCTTAACCCCCTATATACAGAAAATTAAGGAGATAGAAAAGACTATTGAAAAACTTGAACAGCAGCTTCATACCGATACCCAGTCATTGATTAAGGCATCCCATGAACAGGATGGGGTTGTTATATCAAACCTGTCTAAATCACTTAAGCAAATACGCTCACATATTGACACTCTTTACAAAAAGCTGGAATACACAAGTGAAAAGTATGAACAGAATAAACTGGCATTTCAAGAAGAGGAACATTCACTAAAATAGCACGAACAATAGTTGAAGGTGGGTTTTGATTGACAAATGTACATCTTCGTTTATTATATATAAGCATATTTCGCAGATGAAACGATCTGGAACACGATTCGTTTAATTAATCACAATTTGTGAGCCTTTAAAGTTTAAATCCATAAAAAACGTTAATTAGAAGGAGGAAAATAAGTTATGCCACTATACGAATATAAATGTGGAAAATGTGAAAAAAGTTTTGAGATACTGCAAAGGAATAACGAAAAGGTGGTCTGCCCACATTGCGGCGGCAAATCATTAGAAAAACTCTTTTCAGTATTTGCAAGTAGTTCATCATCCGAATCATCTGCAGGTGGAGGCAGCATGCCCTCATCGATGCCAGGTTCTTGCGGCACAAGTTGTTGCGGAATGAAAGGCCACTGATTTAAATTTCTGCCTGGTTTTGACCAGAGACAAAAGATTAAACGAAAGGAGAAAAATATGGCTGCTAAGACAAAAAAGACCGATACTACGAAAATATATACCTGTAAAACATGTGGAAGTGTCACTACAATGAAAGGTCATTTGTGTGCTCCAGTTCCACAGGAAAGGACTGTTTATTGTGATTACTGCGGAGCAGTAGAATCTGACACAAGGCACGTATGTGCCCCTAAGGTTCTCAAGCTTAAATACTACTGTGGAAATTGCGGCAGGGTTGCAGTGAGCAAGAGTAATGTATGTGTGCCAAGAGCAATACCACAGAAAAAGGCTAAGGCTAAAGCCAAACCAAAGCCGAAGCCGTAAACAAAAACTGCCAGAAGAAGACTACAAAAAAGAAGAAAAAGTAATCAGTACCATTGCTTTTGGATATTTTACTGTCAAATCAATAAAACATTCTCTCCCGGTTATCAGAAAATAAGGTTAACTATATACTCCGGAACGCTCTATCATCAAATGACAAGAGATTGTTTTGCCAGCGAGGTTAGTAATGAAATAATCCCTCTAATTGTATTCTCTTAATTGATGAAAATATTAGTTCCAACCTGTTTTAAGCATTTCGTAAAATTAATTGCAAAGTACATATTTAATACAATTCGATAAATCCTTATCGATAAGGAGGTATTAAATGCTGCAAAAATATATAAGATATTGTACTAAAAAGGTATTAGATGCAATAAACATTGGAACCATGGAGCTGGTAAATATGAGGCAGAACGTATTTACAACAGAATTTGTACTTTTGGGATTATTGGTTCAGAACGATTCATCTATTACAGAAATCATTGAACAACTTAAACTGGATACAGATGGGATAAGAAAACGTCTTATGGACGGGATTTTTGCATCTATAGATAATCAAGCATCAAATGTTCCATCAACAGGCAATATTCAATTAGTAATATCCAGTGAGGTTGAAAAGGTATTTGAGATTGCCTTGCAGGAATCAAAAAGGATGGAAGACAAATTCATCAGTACTGAAACCCTTTTTATTGCGCTTTTTAATCCACAAGCAGGGAATACTGGCAAGATTATCAGGGAGGCAGGCCTGGAATTAGAAAACGTTCGAACTGCCATTAAAGAAATTAGAGGTGGAAGGAAGGTTGCAAATCAAGATGATGAGAGTAAACTGGACGTCTTAAAGGAATATACCGTCGATCTGTTAGAGCTTGCCAGGCAGGGAGAACTGGACCCTGTCATAGGTAGAGAAAAAGAGATAGAAAGGGTAATACAAATATTATCGCGACGCAAAAAGAACAATCCTGTTCTGATAGGCGAGGCAGGAGTAGGAAAGACCGTAATTGTGGAGGGCCTTGCACAGCAAATAGTTGCGGCAGAGGTTCCTCAATCATTACTCTCAAAAAGGATACTTTCACTTGATATGGCAGCCCTTATCGCAGGGGCTGGTGTAAGGGGTGAATTTGAGGGTAGACTCAAATCCATAAGGGATTCGATAATAGATGCTGGCGGCCGGATCATACTATTTATAGACGAATTACATACTGTGGTTGGCGTAGGTGGCGGCGCTGCCGCCGGTGGAATGGGAGCGCCTGATATCTTGAAACCGGCGCTGGCAAGGGGCCAGATGCAGTTGATTGGGGCGACCACTTATGACGACTATCGCAAATTTATAGAGCCTGATAGAGCACTTGCAAGACGATTTCAGACAGTATCAGTTAGTGAACCCGGAATCAAAGATACCAAACAAATCCTTGAAGGCCTCAAACCTTATTACGAAAAACATCATAATATTCATTACACAGCAGAATCCATAGATGCGGCGGCGCGCCTTTCCGACCGTTACATCACAGACAGGGCGCAGCCTGATAAGGCAATAGACCTCATGGACGAAGCAGGTTCAAAAAAACATCTTGAATTACACTACACCCCCCCCGATATTAAAAGATTAGAAAACGAAAAGAGGACTCATACTGCACTCAAAAAAGAGTCATTTGAAAGACAGGATTTTGAAGAGGCGACAAAACACCACGCAAAACTTCAGGTGATAGAAGAACGTCTTGCAGTAGAAAAGGAGAAGTGGCAGAAGGAACTGAAAGAAAAGGACAGCACGGTCACACCCGACGATATCGCTGCTATTGTCTCAAGATGGACAGGCATACCGGCATCAAGGATGCTTGAAACTGAAGCGAAAAAACTGGCTTTAATGGAAGAAAAGATACATGAACGAATCGTATCACAGGAGGCCGCAGTAAAGGCAATTGCCGATGCGATCAGGAGGAACAGGGCCGGTCTGAGAGAAATTTCCAGGCCAATAGGAACATTCCTCTTCCTCGGCCCTACAGGGGTCGGAAAAACAGAGCTGGCAAAAACCCTTGCGGAATTTCTGTTTGATGATGAAACCCGTATCGTCAGACTGGACATGTCAGAATATATGGAACGTCATGAAGTAGCGAAGCTTATAGGGGCTCCACCCGGTTATGTGGGTTATGGTGAAGGTGGACAGCTTACCGAAAAGATAAAACGGATGCCTTATGCCGTGGTACTGCTTGATGAGATAGAAAAGGCCCATCCCGATGTATTTAACATGCTTCTTCAGGTGCTTGATGAAGGAAGATTGACCGATGCACAGGGCCACGTTATAAACTTCAGAAATTCCATTATAATAGGAACATCAAATATAGGAAGTGAGAAGCTTGCTGAAAAACACGAGATAGGGTTCAAACCCGGCCCCGGCATAATCAGCCATGAAGAAGCGAAGGAAATGGTTTTATCGGAGGTCAAGAAATATTTTAAGCCTGAATTCCTCAATCGGATTGATGACATGATAGTATTTCACTCTCTGACAAAAGAGCATATTTCCCGGATATTGGAGATACTTTTAAAGAGGCTTACAAAGAGATTGGAGGAAGAGGGGTTATCTCTTGAAATTGGCCCTGAAATAAAGGAGAAACTTGCAACTGAAGGGTATGATCCAAAGTATGGCGCCCGTCCGCTCAAAAGAGCCATTGAACGAGAAATAGAAAACAAATTATCTTTAAGTATAGTGAACAGACAATTCCAATCAGGCGACAAAATCAGGGCAATTCTTCAAGATAATGAGATAGGCTTTGAAAAGGTATAGGTCTGATTATGACTCTGAAATTTCATTATTGGGTTTTTAACAACCTGCCCGAATAGTTCAGGCGGGGATGACTGGGAAAGAAGGATGGAACCTAAACGTATAGTCATAATTGGCGCTGTGGCGTCTGGGACAAAGACTGCCGCGAAGGCAAGGAGAGAAGACCCTTATGCAGAGATAACGCTTATTACTGATGAAGCAGAAATTTCTTATGCATCTTGCGGGACGCCTTATTTCATTTCAGACATAATCAACGATAGCCGCTCTCTGATAGTAAGGGAACCTGATTATTTCAGGAAGATGCTGAATATTGATGTCTTGACGGAACACCGTGCTGAGTCAATCGATCAGAAAGCAAAGAGTATAAAGGTTAAGAATCTCAAAACAGCCCAAACTCTTACCCTGGCTTATGATCGGCTTGTTTTAGCCGTTGGAGCAAGCCCGAACATCCCAGAATATGGTGGTGTGCAATACGGGCATATCTTTACGTTACACAATATCCCAAGCGCAATTCAGATCAAATCTCTAATCCGGCAAAAAATGGTTAAAAATGCCTTAATTGTCGGCGGTGGATTTATCGCACTGGAAATGGCGGAAAGTCTGATTACTCATGGAATCAATACCAGACTGATTATCCGCCGTGACCGGATACTCTCTAATTTCGATAAGGACACTGCGCTTTTAGTCCAAAAATATATAAAGACAAAAGGTGTACAGGTTCTCGAAGAGGACGAGGTACGGGAATTTAAGGCGGATACAGACGGTAATGTATCAAGCGTAATTACAAAAAAGCAGACTGTCCCTGCGGATTTTGTCCTGCTGGCAACGAGCATAAGACCCAACGTTCAACTGGCAAAAAATGCCGGAATTGAGATTGGCCAAACGGGCGCCATTCACGTAAATGAAAAGTTGGAGACGAATATTCCTGACATCTATGCAGTTGGTGATTGCGTGGAAACGAAACACCTCGTTACAGGAAAACCAGTCTGGATTCCACTGGCAACGACATCGAATAAACATGGGCGGGTTGCAGGGATTAATATTACAGGCGGGAATGATACCTTCCCGGGAATCATGGGCACATTTGTCGTTAAGGTGTTTGATTGGACTGTTGCCAAAACCGGACTATCTGAGAAAGAGGCTATCAAAAACGGATTTGAGACAGAGACAATAATCGTTCCATCAAATGACAAGCCACACTACTATCCCGGATCAAAGAGGGTCGTCATAATGTTGATAGCCGAAAAAAGAAGCGGCCTTTTACTTGGCGCTGAAATTATCGGAGATGGTGTGGTTGATAAAAGAATTGACGTTGTTGCTTCTGCCTTAGCAGGAAGAGCTACTGTAGAACAATTATCAAAATATGATTTGTCATACGCTCCGCCCTATTCGTCCCCGATGGATCCTGTTATTACGGCTGCAAACGTCCTGCGCAATAAACTGGAAGGAAAGACAACCAGCATATCTCCCATTGAGACGAAAGAAAAGATAGACAGGAAGGACGATTTCATTCTGCTGGACGTCCGTACGAAACCGGAACATGATAGAGACCGTATAGAAGGCTGCCTTCACATACCCCTAAACGAGCTTCTGTCAAAAATAAATCAGTTAGACAAAACAAAGGAGATTGTCACTTATTGCGGAGTGGGATTGAGGGCTTCTTATGCTCACCGTATTCTGAAAAATGCAGGGTTTGAAGATACAAAATTTATGGAAGGAAGCATGGCCGCATGGCCCTATAAGGTAGTAAGATAGAAAATTATAGATTATCATTCTCCAATTTCTTAATTTTCTCAATCCTTCTTTTATGTCTCTCTTCGTTACTGAAAGGCGTCTCCAGCCAGATCTTCACTAGCGCCTTTGCCTTGTCAATGGTTAATGTTCTGTTCCCTAAAGATATTATATTTGCATCGTTGTGTTCTCTTGACATCTTTGCGCTGTATTCATCATAAACAACCGCCGCCCTGATGCCCCTTACCTTATTAGCCACTATCGCCTCGCCCTGGCCGGAACCCCCAATAACTATTCCTCTTGTATCCAGGCCTCTGGATATATCTTCAGCCACTGACTTGACAACCGGCCAGATGAAATCAGGATAATCATCAGTCTCATCAAACTCATAAGCACCCATATCTTTAACTTTACAACCCAAACTTTCAAGAAAGCTTTTAAGCTCCTCTTTTAGCTCAAAACCTGCATGATCCGTACCAATATAGATTTTCATAAATATCTCTAACACTCCATGCGTTAGCAGTAGTTGATGGCGTATGATTACCTGCCCGAACCTGCCCGAATAGGTACAGGCGGGTAGGTACCAGTCCCCGCCAGAAAGACGTGTCGGGCTGGCGAACGGCGCCCGCCCGGCCATGCCGTTCGGACGGGTAGACGGGCGGGCACAATTCTCTGATTGTGGGCAAGTTCACAGCCGACCAGGCGGCTACTCAAAATGTTGCTGCCAATTCCAGAGGCGCCTTGTCCTCTGAGAAACGGCCATGTTTTTTCAATAACATCGCCTTCATCATTTATTCCCTCAAGGTATTCATTGCTTAGCAGCAATGTAGTGATGAAGTAAAATCAATTGGTACGAAATTTATCTTAACAGTCGATATTCTAAAATTTCTTGAAGGTTTCTTCTGCCATCCAAAACACAATGAACAAAGACTTTTTTGTTAATTATCTCGTAAACAATTCTATAAGGTTTGTAATGAATTTCTTTGAAATTCATTACACCAATTCTTTTTAACTCTGGAGGGATATGGCCTCTATCAGGTAAGGAACAAAGACTTTTGCAAGTTTCTTCTATTTTATGAAATACATATTCAGCCTTTTCCTTCGAATCACTGAAAATGATATATTTAAAGATATCTAATATATCTTTTTCTGCATCTGAAATTAAAAAGACTTCAAATTTCATTGAATTTGCTTGAGTTGTTTTCTCAGGTCACGAAAAGCCTTTGTGTGATTTTTATATTCTCCCTCATTTAAACTCTTTTTGCTTTGAGAAAGAACTTTTAAAAGAGCTAAACTTTCCTTTATTTGTTCATATGTTTCTAAATCTTGAACGATTACTTTTGCTTCACCATTTTGTGTAATGATGAAAGTTTTATGATTTGCAGAAATATCTTTTATGATTTCTGATGCGTGAGCCTTTAAATAACTAATTGGTTTAACCGATTCTGATAATTTCATAATAACTCCTTTAAGTATTAAATCAAATAGACTACAATATAGACTAAATATGGTTCGTGTCAATAAATATTTCTTTATCCTTTGTGTGCTTCGTGCCCGT
>MHZA01000170.1 GCA_001828595.1 Planctomycetes bacterium RIFCSPLOWO2_12_FULL_40_19 | reverse complement strand
TGCTAATGCCTGTATATACAACCAGCCGTATTTAAATATTAAGAGCAGAAACAGGAACAGAAAGATGGCGCCGATGACAATTCCAATTGTCAAAACTTCCTTGGAAACGGCAAGTAAAGGTATATTTATCATTTTTTTTCTCCTTCAATTTTTATGTTTTAATGGGTTTTACAACTATTCTATTTCCCTTTACGTCTATTACCTTAATCCTGGTATTTTTTAATATCATTTCACCTTCTGAAATAACGTCTACCTTGTTACCTTTGATATTTGCAGTTCCTGATGGTCTCAGTGTCGTAATGGCAACTCCTTCTGCTGATAACAAGCTGTTCAGTTTTTCTCTGGCAGATGAGAAACCCTCTTCTGAAGCATTTACGGCAAATGTCTTGGTTAGTAGTTTATACCATGTTATAAAAAAAATGGGTATAAAGCAAATGCCAATACCAAGTAAAATATGTCCAAGTAAATTTGATACATATAAATAGGCGAATATTATACTTGCAATTACACATCCGGCGCCGCAAATTCCGACTATTGCTCCTGGTATGAATAGCTCTATAGTTATTGCCGTTAAACCAATTATAAATAATGTTATTATTCCCGATGTACTCATAAATTAGCTGCTGTTTATAGTAAGTGAGCGGGACAGGCTTCCAGCCTGTCAGCTACAGGCAAGATGCGTGCACTATTTATTATTATAAACCTATGTTGCCTTCACCACTATTCTGTTTCCCCTGACCTCTATTATCTCAACAGTTTGCCCTTTTTCAATAAATTCTCCATCAGTTACCACATCGAGGGTGTTATTGTTTACTTCAATCTTCCCTGTAGGGTGTAAAGCCGTTAATGCAATGCCTTTTGCGCCGGTTAAATCACTTCCACCTGCCGGTTGAGAAGGGATAACAAAACCGCCTTGTGCGGTCTCGGAAGTCGTTAAGACTAAACGATTAAACAATGGTATGCCCGGCATAAATTTAAACAGTAAGAAAATGGCAATTCCACTTCCAATAAGACTGCACATTACGGTGAATATATTCATTATAAATAGATCGACATCATACGGTGTTCTCGGGATAGTGAAATCCTGAAACGATAAGATTGCGCCTATAAATATTAAGATAATCCCGGGTATTCCTGCAATACCAAAACCTGGTATAAAGAGTATTTCTACGGCGAGCAGGGCAACACCCACAAAAAATATGATGATTTCAGGTGTCTCTGCCAGGCCGACAAGGTGCTTACTTAAGAAGACGGTTGCGAGGCAAAGGATACCAACTATTCCGGGTAACCCAAAACCTGGGCTTTTGAACTCCATCCATAAGGCTGCTAATCCAATACCCAGTAAGACAGGCGCTATTCTTCCTAGAAATCTTACCATTTCTTCAGACCAGTTTGTTTCTAATACACTGGTTTCGGCTTTATCGATTTTAAGTAATCTTAATAAATCATTTCGATTTTCTACAATTCCTTTAGCGAATTGGTATTCATAAGCTTCTTTTGCATGCATGGTGAGAAGCTGTCCCTCTTCGATTATCAACTTTTTGGACTTAAACTTCTTTTTTTCCTCCTCGTTCATTTCTTTTAGTTCTTTACCTGAAATATAATACCCTTCTGGTTTGTCTTCGGTAACTACATGGTATATTTCTATTTCCTTCGTTACCATTGCCTCGGCAAGTAGAACAGGATAACCATTTTTTTCTGCGAACTTCCTGAATTTTGTTCTTAATACAGTTTGTATTTTCTCGCCTACTGTTTTGTAACCACCTTCAGATGATGGAACTATTGGTTCACAATCTCCTAATTCAGCCTGTGGAGCCATGTAAATTTCATTGCATGAGATTGCTACTAATGAACCTGCAGAGATTGCCTTTGTTGGGATAAAAGCTATCGTTTTCGTGTTCGCAATATTGCTGATATACTCTGACATCTCAAAGGCAGCTTCTAATTGGCCGCCATATGTATCGATCTCAAAAATTATACGATTTGAACCATTTTCTTTGGCAATTTCAACTCTTCTTTTGAGAGAACTGTGAATCCCTCCATCAATCATTCCAACCAGAGGTATGATTGATACTTTCTTAGGTGAAACATCTTCTTTTGGAACTGTAACATCTTTTGCTTCTTCTAAGTTAGCTGATGCCAGTTGTATTAATATGATGTGAGTAAGAAATAAAGAGAGGACGGTATTTGTAAACTTAATCATTATAGAGGCTTACCCTAGTGTACATATAAATTTATAGTCAATGAAATTTATCAGAAAACAGAATGCTTGTCAACTTCAATAGTATTTGCTGCTACTTAAAGGAGCTGTTGTTTTCTCGTTGCGATATTTGAACAATGGATTTTGTCGTGGATTAAGGTGGAATTGCATTGCTGAGTATAGAAGAATATCGAACGTGGAAAGGATTTTTTTTAATGAGGAAAAGTGAATAGTTTTGAATTAAAGCCGCGATAATAATGGGTAATATTCCCCAGTTTTTACCCAAAAAAGATTGACTTTAATGTTTTTAAACTGTAGCATATTTTAGTATTTTATAAAAGTTGGAGTAAATTATGCTTAAACAGAACGGGGCAACCAGTTTTAATATTGAGGATATTGTCAGAAACAAGAATTTGAAAGAGACTCATTTGCATGACATTCTTGAGGCGAGTGCAACCATTAATTCCAAGCTGGAATTAAATCATGTATTAGAACACGTCATAATTCATGCAACAAAACTAACTAACTCTGTTGCCGCATCCATTATATTGCTAAGTGATTCTAATGATTTGGTTATTCAATACGCAACAGGTCCGGCTTCTAATTTAATTTCAAATATCAGATTTCCTGCGACCAAGGGCATTGCCGGATCATGTATAAGTACCGGCCAAATTATAGTGGTTCCGGATGCCAAAAAAAATCCTCACCATTTTGCAGAAATAGATGCAGTTTCAGGCTTTAAGACGGAGAGTATTTTATGTGTGCCATTATGTATAAAAGGTAAGACTATAGGTTGTATTGAGTTGTTAAATAAGTGTGATGGTACATCGTTTAACGATGATGATATTGCTGTTGCGACAATAATGAGTAATCTTGCAGCCGTATCTATCACAAATGCCAAGAGTTATGATAACTTACAGAGAACAAATTTTGCGTTAAAGTTTCAATTGCCTTCAGAGGAGATGGTCATTGGTAATAATAGGAAAGTAAAGAAAATATTACAGTCGATTAAGAAGCTGAAAGATGCAAAAAGTAATGTTTTGATTCTTGGGGAATCAGGGACAGGAAAAGGAATCATTGCACGAGCTATACATGAGCAAAGTAGCCGCAAAGAAAATCCTTTTGTTACTGTTAATTGTTCAGCGCTTTCACCGACTTTGCTGGAAAGTGAATTGTTTGGGCATGAAAAGGGTTCGTTCACAGGGGCTGATAAGCTGAAAGTAGGGAGATTTGAGATTGCTGATGGCGGGACTGTCTTTTTAGATGAAATTGGAGAAATAGATAAATCCATACAGACCAAACTATTAAGGATATTACAGGAAAAGGCGTTTGAGCGTGTGGGCAGTACAAAAACCCTGACAACAGACATTCGCATAATAGCTGCAACAAACAGTGATTTAGAAAAAGCCGTAGAGCAGAATTTATTCAGGAAAGACCTTTATTACAGGCTGAAGGTTATTGTTTTTCAATTGCCGTCATTGAGAGAGAGAAAGGAAGATATACCAGACTTTGCAAATTTCTTCCTTGAGAAATATCGTAATGAGTTAGGTAAACCATCAACATGCAAGTTTGATAAAGAGAGTATGAGCGCCTTAGTTGGGTATGATTATCCGGGCAACATAAGAGAATTGGAGAATATTGTTGAAAGGGCTGTTGTTTTGGCTGAAGATGATGTTATTCACATCAGGGATCTGCCGGATGAAATTCAGTATAAGACAAAAAAAATATATGACAGGCAAATCAATAAGGTGGAGAAGACCATGTACATCTGCGAGATGGAAAAAGATGCTATTTGCAAAACGCTGATTGAATGTTCGTGGAACCAAAGCATGGCGGCGCGTTTATTAGGGCTTAGTCGTGACAAATTAAGATATCGCATAAAAAAATATAGTATCGAAAAACAAGCTAACAATTAAGCATAAGTAAGAACTGTTCTGTAAAATATAGCAGACATAGACTAATGAGTATAACGCTGGAAAAGTTTTACAAGAGATATTTCCTGAATCAGGTTAAAAGGTGGATTCTCTTAGATTAATCTATGTAAAATTTTGAATATGACTCCAGTTCTTTCTGTAGATGACTAATTTCCTGGTAGCGGCCAGAAGGATTCTTTGCCAGGCATTTGAGTACTATTTTGTCTAACCATCGAGGTATTTCCGGGTTTTCTTTGCTCAGAGATTTTGGTGGTTCGTTGATATGTTGATACGCAATGTCTCCCTCGTAAAAAGGCACATGTCCTGTAAGCATTTCATAAAGTGTGATTCCCAGTGAATAAATATCACTCCTTTCATCTATATCTACTTCTATTCCTCTAATTTGTTCCGGGGATTTATAAAAAGGCGCTTCGGTTATTTGGTTTGTTTCTTGTACCTTTGAAACACTGGTTATACGTGTCAGTCCGAAGCCAAGAACTTTTACAGTGTTGTCATCGCATAGCCTTATATTGTCAGGCCTTATGTCTCTATGAATGACTCCATGTTTATGAGCACATTTAATGGCATCACAGATATCTGTTGCAATCTTTAAAACCTCTTGCCATGAAAATATTTTTTTCTTTTGAATAGACCGAAGGCTTTCGCCGTCAATGTATTCCATTACTATATAGAGAAGTATATCAATATTAACATCATATATTCTAATTATGCTTTTGTGTTGGGAACCGCTGAGATATTGTGTTTCTTTAATGAAACGATCTATTGCCTCTGGATTATACCTGAAGTCTTCCTTAATTACTTTAATAACAACTTTGCGTTTGAGTAATTTGTCCACAGCTTTGTAAACAACCCAGATATTTCCTTCGTCTATCTTTTCAATATTCTCAAATTTTTGATTTATGTTAGTCATTAAAGCTTCACTTGCCCGTGATTTAGTTAAAGTAGAAATTAGATCAAGGCGTCTTGATACATCTTTATATTGCATGTCTATAGAAAGGATTTTTCCATAATAATACTTTGCTTTTTCGTGTAAATTCTTTTTCTCACAGGCAACTGCTATCTGGTATAAATTTTGCAATTTTTCTTTGTCTGATACGTATAGTGTCAGAATTTTATTAAAATTGTCATAAGCAGCATCATTATAGCCTTTAGCAAGAAAACTCAAACCTACGTGTAAAAGAGCGTCAACCTTCTTACTGGAGCTTGATTTGGCTACTTTTTGAAAAAGTGAGATGGCACGTTCTTCGTTAGTACCACCCTTCATATAAAGCATTGCCAAATCAAAACAAATTCTGTTTGCCTCATCTTCATTAAGGTTACTGGATTTCAGTTTGTTTTCATATTCGGGGATTTTTTTGCGAATGTTTAGGTTCTGAATATCCTGTAGTTTTTTCTTATATCTTGTATTTTCTGGCCTGAGTTTTATTAACTTTTCGATTTTTGATATACAGAAATCCAGTAAATTATCAAGAAAGGAGCTTTTAACTAACTTGATAAGAACTTGCTCCATTTTGTTCTGGTAATTAACATTATCTGGTTTTGTTTCTAAAAGGCGATCGAGTATTTTCTCTGCTTGATCCAGTTTGTTTTCATCTATATAGAGATTTACAAGATAATTAATAATGGTGTTGTCTGAATCCTTATTGTCGGACAAGCTTTCTAGTGACGAGATAATGTTATTTTTCCTGGAAGGGTCTAATTGAATTACTTTATTATATTGAATAATTGCTTCAGAGTATTTGCCTGATTTCAGGTAGATGTTTCCTAAGAGACAGGAGGCTTTAGCATCTTTAGGGTATTCCTCCTGGTGTTTAATCAGGAGTGAAATGGCTTGAGGATATTGTCCTAAAAGGTAATAGATATGCTCGAGTGTGCCAAGAATACATTGTCTGTTATGCTCACCTTTTTCAACTTTACGCTTGAATTCGGGAATCAATAAAGCTTCTCTTCCTCTCTTCTTATACAAATTGTGTAATAGTTCATAAGATCGTTCTATAAAAGGGTCATGGTTAATAATTTCTAATAATCCATTTAATATTGACTGAAAACGTTGAGGGCATTCAATAGTCATTTCTTCATATTCTTTAAGTGCCTTTGAGTAATCTTCATTTTGTAAATGTATTTTTGCCAGCATTATGTATTTATCAGAAAAATGCTTACCAAGTGATTTCAGGTTGTTTAGAATCTTCTGCGCTGCGACATAATTACCATTTTTATAATAAATTTCACCCAATATCAGATGGTAACGCATGTGTTTTAAACCCAGATCGATACTTTGTTTTAGTAAATCTGGCGCAGGGTCTAATTCGTAAATCTTCATACATACCTTATAAGCTTGTTGCAGGTTGTTTTCTTTATGATATTCAACGGCAAGATTATTTAATGATATAATCTCTTTAATATTAGGATGGTAACGGTTGGACTTTAACATGATAATGTATCAGGAATTCTATCTTTCGGCTTTGCCCTGGATTGTGAGCTTGTCTGATCATAACTTATTAATACTATTGCATAAAAAACTTAATGTGAAAAATGCCTTCCTCTAAACAAAGCCCTGTGAATCTTCAGCCAAATTTTTTATCTCTACAATGTAATTCAGGATTTTATCATCCGTTTTTCTGATACGGTGGCTCATTTTCTCAAGCATTCTGAATGCTAAACTGGGATCTTTACTGATTTTCTTTAAGAAATTCTTTTGGTTTATTTCAAGAAGGCTAACGTTTCCTTCGGCCTTTACGGTAGCAGAACGCGGGTAATTGTCAAACAGTGACATCTCTCCAAAAAAATCTCCCTCTCCCAGAGTTGCGATTACAGTTTCCACATCACCTTTTTCTTTAATTACCTTAACATTTCCCGATAAGATAATGTACATTTCTTTGCCAATCGAGTTCTCTTCGAAGATAATGCTTCCGTCTTTATAATCCTTTCCTAAAGACCCTTTATCATTTTTCATTTAGTATCTCCATATTGTCTTGAGTCGAATAAAAGTAGTGCCAATGATGTTGACCAGAATTCTTAGTAACAGCTTAGGATTAAGTGCCCGCAAAAAGATATCTGTATATAGTTCGTTACCAGTAAACATATCCCATAATATCGTACTGCATCGGTATCCTAATTCGGGACGGTCTTGCTCATTTCGTAAAATATTTAGCAGCGCTTCACGAATGACGGGTGTTTTGTTAACCGTATTCGTAAACGCGAACATTACGTTACCAAAGAAGTTGTCCCTGTTTATTTTCTTACAGGCAGGATAATAATTTTTATAAAAATCTGAACAACTTACACCATGGAGAATGGCTGTATTTGCTGCAGCCTTTGCAGTCAAATAAGCAGAACCAATTCCATCTTTGTATAAACGTGCCGAACTTGCATCACCAATCATTACGATTCTATCGGCAAAAGGGTGTCTGGCCGCTCCCACATTAATCTTTGGCACACAACGACAGAAAGTATCAGTTATAGTCCATGAATCAGGAAATTTATTCTTTACAACAGGATAGTTTAGAAAATCTTTTACAGTTTGTTTAGTTATATCCTTGCCGAGCATACTAACAGTTACATAAGAACCCTTTGGAGTTATGGCTGCAAATTTTACATTGGGTTGGTTGATAAGGAATATATGAATGGCATTGCCAAACTGAGTTGATACTTTTTCTCTGCCTATGTGTATTTCTGACTGGAATGCCTTTATTACTGATGGTTGTGTATAACCTATTCCGAGTTCTTCAAACATCTTTGCTGTTTTGGTATTGATTCCACAAGCCCCAACCACAAGGTCTGCATCTGATAGTATGCGCTTGTTTGAAAATATTTGAGGTTTCTCATTATCTAGTTTTATATCGTCAACTCTAATATTTTCAATCTTTGCTCCTTCCTTTTCAGCATAATCCAGTAAAAAGTCATCAAAACTTATTTTTTCAGTTTCAGGATTCTCATCTGCTTCAGAGGTTATTTTACTAACAGGACCCCCGCCTCTATAAACAGTAGCAATTCCTCTTTGTTCATTAAGGCTGTGAAGAAGCACGTCTCCGCTAATTGTTTGAAAACGGTAGGAATCAATTGCACGTTGAACTATTGGTGATTTCAGGCAAATGCCCTCAATAGCCAGTAATTGCACAAGAGACTCTGAAATAACACCCGCACACATATTACAGCCGGATGGTCCTTCGTTTGAAAAACTTTTATGTTCGTAAATAGTCAGGTCAATATCTTTTCCAATTTGTTTTGCTAATTTGAGAGCAAAAATGCTGAAGAATGAGCCTGAAGGGCCTCCTCCCAAGACCGCAATCTTATCCCCGTCATTTAGTGCAATGCTAGAATTTTCTTTAGAATTATTCATAGGCATAAGCAAAAAAGATCTCTGTAAAGGTAGCTTAATCGAGATTTTCAGGAATAATTGACAAAGTCGTACCCTTTGGGCGTAACCTTTTTAGTCATAAACTGGTAGTTGTGTCTCCGGTACCACTCCTAATCCCGGAAACTGCTTATCTTTATCTGACACAATAGGCGCTTTAACAGGCCAGTCAATTCCAATTGCAGGATCCGACCACAGCACACCGTATTCATCATCCGGATTATATAAATCTGTGGTTTTATATAATACATCTGCGGTTTTACTGATAACACAGAAACCGTGAGCAAAACCTTCAGGTACAAAAATCTGTCGCCTGTTTTGATCAGAAAGATATTGTCCTGCCCATTGGCCAAATGTAGGGGAACCTCGTCGTATGTCAACGGCAACATCAAAGATTTCTCCCGTAATTACATAAATCAATTTTCCCTGAGGATGTTTTAATTGATAGTGCAGGCCTCTCAGAGTTCCTTGCGTTGAATGTGAATAGTTGTCCTGTATAAAGGCATGGTCAATGCCTAATTCAGCATATTTCTCCTGATGGAATGTTTCCATGAAGAATCCACGGGAATCTTCAAACACTTTTGGCTCAATCAGCAAGACATCGGGGAGATTTGTTTTAATATACTTAATAGAAATCTTCTGTATCCTCGTTTTAATATAATATTTTTCTTATGTAACATGCAGGGTGAAACTTTAGGTTAGCTTTCTACCGATCCTGCATCAATAACAAATTTAACCATAGTGTTCCTTAACCCAGGACAGGTATTCACCGCTCTTCACCCTGTCTACCCAGTCTGAATTCTCTAGATACCATTGAATAGTCTTTTTGATACCTGACTCAAAGGATTCTTCAGGAGACCAGCCAAGTGTGCTCTTCAATTTGCTGGAATCAATTGCATATCTTCTGTCATGACCAGGTCTGTCCGTAACAAACGTAATCAATTCTCTTCGCGGATGATTGTCTGATAAACTCTTGTATTCGTCCAATATATCACAAATCGTTTTTACAAGCCTTATATTTTCCAGTTCATTACTGCCGCCGACATTGTATGTTTCACCACGGTTTCCTTTTTTCATAATCAACCAAACCGCAGTGCAGTGGTCTCTCACGTAGAGCCAATCCCTGACATTCAGACCATCTCCATAAACAGGTAAAGATTTTCCCTCAAATGCGTTGAGAATCATGAGGGGCATCATTTTTTCAGGAAACTGAAATGGCCCATAATTGTTGGAGCAATTTGATATTGTAATTGGCAGACCATAGGTTTTGTGATATGCCCTCACCAGGTGGTCGGAAGCAGCCTTGGATGAAGCATAAGGGCTGTTAGGTTTATAGGGCGTTTCTTCGGTAAAATAACCATCTTTACCCAGACTGCCAAAAACCTCATCCGTGCTTATGTGATGAAAAAGCCGGAGGTTGGCCATTTGCCTTCTGGCAGCTTCTAGCAGATTAAAGGTGCCAATTATGTTAGTTTGAATAAAGGTGTCAGGTCTGGCGATAGACCTGTCTACATGAGATTCCGCTGCAAAATGGCATACAGCATCAATCTGATATTTATCAAATAGATTTGCAATTTCCTCCTTATTGCAAATGTCAATCTTTACGAATAAATATCTGCCGGGAAAGTTTTCATCAAACTTGCTTAAGTTTTCAGGGTTGCCGGCGTAAGTAAGTTTGTCTACGTTTATTATTCTTCCTGAGAAATCAGACTCCTCAAGTAGGTAGCGGATATAATTTGCTCCGATAAAACCGCATCCACCGGTAACTAATAAGTTTTTAAACATCTACAATACCTTCAGACTTTGTCTATAAAAAAGGGGATGTTCATCTTTTAAAATTCGTCCAAAATAGTTTTGCAATCAACTCGTTCTACCTTATTCCTCACATGATGGACAGGTTAGGGGGTTACCAATAGAGACGGTAGATTCCTTCCCCCTTGATGGGGTGAGGGGTTGTATGCATGTAAAATATAATGTTGTGGTATAACCAAAGATATGATTTATGCGCAGTGTGAAAATTAAGTAAATCCTTCTAAACAATCAACCAGGCCAAAATGTAGAGCGACACCCCCCTGCAAATAAGAGAGTGTCGCTATCGTTGCTACCAGTAAACCTTACGAATCTGAACATAATTCGAATTTAATAAGACTTTTACTTAGGATGCTCAGCCTTGGGATGTTCTGATTCTGATTTAACCGGTTTATCAATTACAGTAAGTGAATCTGTGTATTCACCTTTCTTCCAGAAGTCATAAGGTACATGACTTATACCCGCCTTCTCTTCCAGAGCCTTTATCCTCCTCAGCTTGCTTGCTTCGGACTTTACTTTTAAAAGAGATTCGTCCTGTTGGAAAGCAGCCACATAAGTCTGCCAATCCGCGGCCATATGGAAAGCCGCCTTGAAAATAGTCGTTCCCTGATAGACAAGCATATCAAACCATGTGCGTTCTATCTCCGTGATATTATACATCCTGCCTCCAAGGTTCCATTTATGTCCCTCGTCCAGAAATGGCGCCAGATCCTTTGGCATGGCTTCAAGGAATCCATCCTTATGCAAGTCCTCAATAACAGCCTTTGCCTCTCTGACTTTAGCATGGCTCACCTTGACTGTTTCGTCAGCTCCCCGTAAATATGCAGCCGCAAATCGAGACGAATGGCAATCGTTACAGATGTTTACCCATGCCTTTCTTTTGCTTGCATATCCTTCAGCCCCACGATCAACTTCCAGAACTCCCATATGGGCATATACCGTGTTCTCAACAGCGTTGTGAGTGCCCTTGTGCATGTGACAATAGGCACAGGTGGGTGCCCTGTAATTTCCAGCCTCTGAAGTCTTGTTCCAATCCCAGTTATCTCCATCAATCCTTGTAATCACTCCATGTGCCGACGATTGATAACATTCTATATCGCGATGGTCCGGACCGTTATGGCAATATCCGCATGTCTCTGGCTGCCTGGCCTCGGAAGCCTTGAAACTATGTCTGAAATGACAGGCATCACATTTATTTTCAATTGAATGACACTGTGCACAGCCTGCAACCTCAGGCTGAGGCTTGCTGATCTGCCATCCCGCTTCAACTACGTCCGGATGAAAGGCCCTCGCATGAGAAGGATGCCCTGTTTCCAATTCAGATTTAAACTGTTTAACCTGTTTGGCATGACAACCATCGACCCCGCATGTATCCGGCGGTGACATACCCAGCTTCTGGTGGTCATTTCCATGACATTTATCACAGGTTACTAACGCCGCGCTATGTTTGCTTGCCTTCCAGTCGTTTACAATTCCCGGGGTTATCGTTTTATGACAGTTAAGGCATTCTGCTCCGCTAAAAGTACCTTCAACATCGTTGTCCGGTTCAAAATAATGCTCCGGATCCCACCATTGGTACATCTCAATAGGCTTCCAGAATTTGCCCCATTTCCCCTCGCCATTTGCCAGTTTTCCAAGTTTTACCTCTGCATGGACATTAGCCACTGTAACAAATCCGTAAGAAACCAGTGTAAACACAACTACGAATAAGAAAATCTTTTTTATATTTTTATTCATATTCATTTATAAACCCTCCCCTTTCTTATTCTTAACTATTAATACTCGAAATTATAAGATAATGAACATTATTAAAATATTGCGTCAGAATCTATCTTACCCCCCCCCATTTTTTAGACCTCAAATATAAAGCTTCGTAATCATTATCAGCAGAATTATCTCCCATACCATTCAAAATTTCAAAGTAGGATAATTATATTAAGTAAGGAAATCTTGTCAAGAATAAAAAACAGGTCATTTGACTCTATTATTTCTCAATAATCTTAGTACTTTCCGCTACAGCGTATGCAGGAGTCGAGTGTCTGGAAGTTTCAGCTTCTGGTAGCAAATACTATGATACTTGAACTTACATACTGTATGTGATAATGTATTAATCCTTTTTGCCGCCTTCTATTATATTGTAAATTTTCAAGCATTCCAAATTAGAATACGGACTTTCAGGGTGTGATATGAATATTACTAATTGGTGGAAATATTTACTTGCTGTCCTGGTTGTAGGGGCATCTGGTGTTATATTTATGGGTTTCAGGACGTACAAAGACGCTCCTCCAAAACCTGATTTTGTTTCATCCTCAGGGAAGGAAGTCTTTATGCCGGCTTCTATCGGGCGTGGACAACTGGTTTTCCAGAAATACGCTCTGATGGAATACGGAAGTATGTTCGGGGACGGCGCTGCCCGCGGACCGGATTTTACTGCTGAAGCGCTTCACCAGATTGCGGTTCAGATGAACGATTATTATGGCAGGGAGCTCACAAGTGGCAGATCGGAGGAGTTAACTCAAATAGAGAAAGACGGTATCTCTGTTCGTGTTAAGCGTGAACTCAAGACAAATTATTACGACAGGGAGAGGGGTATTGTCGTTCTCACAGAAGGACAGGCATACGCTGCAGAACGGCTGGTCGAATATTATCGTTCAAAATTCAAGGGAGATCACAGGGAGTCTTTCAAGCCGGCAGGCTATATTACAGACGAATCAGAACTCGAAGACCTTGCGGCCTTTTTCTTCTGGGGCGCCTGGGTTTGTGCGGCGGAAAGACCGGGCGGCGAATCCAGTTATACCCATAACTGGCCATACGATGAATACGCAGGCAATATCCCAACACCTTCAGTAATCTTGTGGAGCGTTATCGGGCTGCTGTTCCTGATTTTCGGTTTAGGCGCTGTGCTCTGTGTTTATGGTTATTACGCCAGGTCTGCCGGACTGCAGTCACAGGTTAATGAAAAACCTGTTAACAGTGAAAACGTTTCATCATATGTTCCTGCTGCCGGCCAACGTGCAACATACAAGTTTTTTGCGGTTGCGGTTGTAATGTTTTTCCTGCAGATAGTGGCTGGTGTCCTGACGATTCACGATTTTGTAGGATTTACAACTTTTTTCGGGTTTGACATTTCTGAATACCTGCAAATAACGATTACCCGTAGCTGGCATGTTCAGTTGTCGCTTTTGTGGATTTCAATCTGCTGGATAGCCGGTTCCATCTTCACTCTTCCGAGTATTCACCGGCAGGAACCTAAACATCAAGTCACGCTTATCAACGTACTCTTCTGGTTGCTTGTTACAGTAGTTGTTGGTATGCTTGCAGGCTGTTTTATGGGACCAAAGAACATGCTTGGTGATCATTGGCGTCTCCTTGGTAATCAGGGTTGGGAATTCGTTGAACTTGGCAAATTGTGGCAAGGCTTCCTTTTTGTGGCACTTATAATATGGGCAGTGATTATATACCGTGGTGTAAAACCGGCATTGAAGGGACAGTCGGCGTTTTTCCTGCCGTATTGGATTCTTTACTCGGTTGTGGCTATTGCCGTTTTATTCATGTCCGGTTTTGTGGCCGGACCAAACACCAATTTTGTAATTGCCGATTTCTGGCGATGGTGTTTCATTCATATGTGGGTAGAGTGTTTCTTTGAGGTATTTACAACAGTCATTATCGCCTGTTATCTGGTATTCATGGGTTTAATTACCCGTCAGGCTGCGGCCAGAGTGATTTACCTTGCTACATTGCTGTTTCTTGGCTCGGGCCTGCTGGGCATCTCCCATAACTTTTACTGGAATGCAAAACCCGCTGCGCTCATGGCCATGGGCAGTGTTTTCTCGACTCTTCAGGTTATTCCCCTAATACTGCTTACGATTGAAGTGTGGAAATTTGCGCGGGTACCGGATTATTCATTAGGGAGACGTTCTGAGAATGCAGCCGTAAAAGGGACGTCCTTCGGGTTTTCGGAGGCATTTCTTTTCCTCATTGCAGTAAATTTCTGGAATTTTTTCGGCGCCGGTATTCTTGGTTTGATTATAAATCTCCCAATCATAAATTACTTCGAGCACGGCACCTACCTGACTGTCAATCACGGTCACGCTGCATTGATGGGAGTTTACGGTAACGTTTCGATTGCTGCAGTTCTATTCTGCAGCCGTCACCTTATAGTCTCCGGGCGCTGGAACGTACGCCTCCTGCGCTCTTCCTTCTGGGCGATCAACGTGGGGCTCCTGCTGATGGTGGCGCTGGATACATTTCCTGCCGGAATTTTACAATTTAAGTCGGTTGTAGAGAACGGTTACTGGGTCGCCCGCTCACAGGAATTCATTCTTGGCGGTCCCTTTCAGGTTCTGACCTGGATGCGTGCGGTTGGTGGTGTGGTTTTCTTTGTTGGTGGAGTGATACCTCTGCTTTACTTCATGATAACACGCCTGAATTCACTCAAGGCTGCTATGAATTGATCTAAAACCTAAGAGATTTGTTTCGGATTTCGCGTTTCGAATTTACTAAAATATAAATATAGCTTATGCCGGCTTTCTTCTCAAGTGTTGAAATTCTCCTGAGTTTACTTGCTTCACCTTTGATGTCTATGAGCCGTCTGTCTTGTAAGAATACACTTTTACCATAATTTCAGTAATTTTCAGTGGTCAACTCTTCTATATTGATATAACGTCAATTAGTGAAGGATCATCAAATCCCAGTCCTAATTTAGCGGCAGTCTTGATATACTTTGGTTCTCTCCCCGCCTCTTTAAGAGATGGCATACTTACCTCTCTTCTTTTATTCTCGATAATGTCAGTTCCGATACGATCAAGTGCAACTGGATCTGTGCTAATCAAAATTCCTCTGAAATCCCAGGCCCATTGAGGCTTAAAGGCAGGGCCGCCATGATATTGGGCCTTCAGAGCATCGCAAACAACTAATTTTAATTTATCCTTTATGTATGGATGACTGTTAAGGTCGGCGACATAGGGGTTACAATTTCCATCGTGATATTTGTTGGGATTATGTATGATGCCGTAAAAATTTTTCATTCCTATTGATACCCCTGCAAGATCATGATCTTTCAAGACAGGTACATTTACTATTGCTGTGCAGTATGATGAGGCTATTTGACTGAAACAACTTCCAACACTGCCGATAACCTGTGGTTGTGGGTCATATCCTCCTGAAGGAAGTGCATCTGTGCCAATGCACCTGAAACCACTACCATGGTTTCGAATGTTAAATCCCGCATCTTCCAATTCTCTATTAAATCTTTCGAAAATTATTATATTGTTTTCTTTTACACCTGCTGATTTTATACCGTTTATGATAGCCTCGACTATTTCAGTATGAGGTGAAAACATCCTTCCGGCCAGACAATTAAGTTTTATTCCTACGATATCGTTTTCTTTAAAGAGACTTTTCCATGCGCCTAATGGATTTTTTGAATCAGTGATTCTTGCCACTGCGCTATCAATGGCGCTGCTGATAATAGAGGCGTCTGCTTTCTCATTGATGTTTACGAACCTTTTGTCTTTTGCCAGTATCACTCTGGATTTTAACGAAACTTCTTCTCCTGCATAAATAGCCCTGAGAGTATTATTGTTGCCTGGCAAAAGAGATGAGGCGCAGATCCCTGTGCCAATCTTAGCTACTACTTTAAGAAAATCCCTCCTTGATCTTTTGATAGACACTGTTTTAATTTCGTTTTGCTTTTGTGGTTATGTATTTTTGATTTGTGAAATCGTAGAAAAGTTTAAATCTTGTTTGATCGTTTTGCTATCTCAGGGTTTACTTCTGGCGGCGTTTTACACCTGCGCAGTCAAACTATTCAAAGCGTTCTCCTCTGACCCAAAAACATTACAGTGGTAATTGGTGATTTTTACACTAAGCAAATCGTTTATTTACTTAATTCCGATGGTTAATGAAGGGTCAGGTTATTTTAGCATTACTCCCAGACATTTTTAAATGGTATCTTCTCACTGCTCGCTTCAGGTTTATGTGTAGCTTCATGTGAAGGTTCGATCAGTGTTTCTTCAATTTTATCTATGCTGTAATCGGTACTTCCATGTTCCCTTAACTCTCTTACAGCCTGTCTCGCTTCTACCAGATTCTTTGTATAGCCTGCCTTATCCGTTTCCAAAACAAGTTTTGCTATTTTTATGGTCGTCAATTCTTTTTGAAGTCCAGTAAGCTCTGTTTCCATTTCTCCTTTTGTTTCAGTGAGATCAGCAACTTGGCTTTCTAATTCTTTACTCGTTTTGTCAGCAACCCTTAATTTCCCTATCATCTCAGGTACCTTTAATATTTCGCTTTTACCTGCTAAGATTTGTTGCTCCATATGATGAACCCTTTTCTTTTGAGCTGTGAATTGTCCGATAGAAGTTATGGAAAGAGTAAAAAATATTATGAATAAGACAACAAATAAAGCAGTAGTTATGGCAAAAAGCTTAGAATTTCCCTGGGACATCGTTTCCTTCTCCTTTCAACGTGATTTTTATTAAAAATAAATGGAGTTTTCAATCAAAATTTTGCGTTAATCTATCAAATAGCTAATTTTATGTCAAGTACGAATTTATTGGTTGAATTTATTGTTTACAAACAAATTTTAAGGTTCTCATATTCAGATATTTATGATTGAATCTATTAATTGTTCCTGTTTTAATTAGTGAGCCTGTGCTCTGATTACTCTACGTTGCTGCAATGTAAATATTTATAATGATTATTGGATGTAACATCCTGCTGTATTGCCAGAATTATTCTCTTAAGCAATAAATTACGTACAGTCTTGATATCTTGTTTCACAGAGTAGCAGAAAAAATATTATGTTCATTCCATTAAAACAGAAATATTCCATCATTATCACTTTCTTAATTCTCGTTGTAGTAATATGCCCGGGATCGTCTTTTGGATACGGGTATAAAAGGAATGAAGATCCGCTTATTACGGTCTTCAAATCAGTTATTTTTTATGGGAAGAAGGATGACTGGACGAGGGTTGAGTCAGACATTAATACAATTAGTGACAGGATTGATGATGTTAGAAATATCTTTGAAGTAGATCTCAAGTCAAAGCTTGACGCCGGAATCTCTCAGCATAATTTCCAGGAAGTCATAAAAGTAATGGCAAATCTTGTGTTTCTTGCTATACGGGAGAAGTATTATTGGAACCTTACAGAAGGCCTTCAGGTGTTTGCGAGGGCAAAAGTCAGGCTTCGTCTTGCAGAGGAGTATTATACGTTGCTGCTGGCTGGAAATGTCAGGAGATATGATAAGCTTAATGATACAAAATTTCATGATGAGGTATTTAATAAATTTTTAGAAGCCAGAAAGGCCCTGGGTAGCTTAGGGTTTCTTGGAGCAGGGGACGTCAGCCCAAGGCCGGATGAATTCTTAATAATTACAAAGGAAATAGAGCAAAAACTTCTCATAGTGTTTCCTTATTTTGAGAATGGCAAAGAGATAACATATTGATAAATTCACCTAAGACACTTCTAAAATCGGGTTTTGTTCTTTTGTTATTAATTAATGCCATACTTCCCGCTCAGGGTGATGAAAAAGAAGCAAAGAAATTACCCGAAGAGTATGTCTTTGATGTTGAGGAGGTAAAGTTGGAAAAGCCGAGGTTATTGCGACCGGAGTTTCACGGTTTCCTGAGTTTAGGAGCCCCATTTTCAGAGGGGCTTGACGAAACAGAAAAGGGCTCATCGAAGGTATTTAATCAAACTGAATTAACCTTTTGGTTTGGGACACAGATATTAAAGAATTTATCATTTGATTCTGAGCTTGAGATGGATGATGGTTTTGAAGAATTTGAGATTGAGAAATTTGAACTGGATTGGAATATATTCAATGAGCGGTGTGTTCTCAGGATAGGAGAATTCTATTACCCTTTCGGCATTGAGAGGTTTGTGGAAAGCTCCCCATACAATAAGCTGATAGACAGGCCCAATCCATCTGTAAAGATAATTCCTGGAACATATTCTGATGTAGGTTTGGAATTGTACGGAACGGTTCCGTTCTTTTATAAAACGAAATTTAAATATGAACTTGCGGTTACAAATGGATTAGCCAGCCCTGAAAAAAAGGGAGAACAGGAGTGGTTAGATGATAATAATGACAATAAGACCCTGGGAGGACGTTTAGGTCTTGAGTTGTTGCCTGGCCTGGAAATTGGCGGCTCCTATTCTACCGGGAAATATGACGATGACGAAAAGTACAGGATGGACTTTGCAGGTGCAGATGCGTCCTTCCGGAAAGGCGGTTTTGAGATACGGGGTGAATATATAAGGAGTAACGTCGAACGATCAACATCTGCCGGTGGCAGTTTTGACCGTGAGGGTTATTACTTTCAGACTTCGTACAAATACGCACCTGAGATTAATTACGTGAAGTATGTAGAATGCGTTACGAGGTTTGATTCAGTTGACCCTAATGACCTTATAACGGATGAAAGTGATGCAGACAGGATAGCATTTGGAATAAATTATTCACCTGTAAATCATACGATGCTTAAGCTTGAGTACGAAATGGAAAACGAGGCAAAAGAGGATAGAGAAAATAAAGGGTTTATTCAAATCATTTTTAGTTGGTAAAACATGGAAACAGTAGTCATTCTAGGTGGCGGACCATGCGGGCTGAGCGCCGCATGGGAACTCTCAAAGACCAGAAAAAACGTAGTTGTAATCGAGGCACAATCCTCACCTGGCGGCCTGTGCAAGACAATAAGGTACAATGGGTTTAATTTCGATCTTGGCGGGCACAGGCTGATCTCAGAAAATAACGACCTGTTAAATAAGATTTCAGTGCTAATGGGGGATGAACTCTTAATATCAGAACGAGTCAGCGCTATAAGGTTAAATGGCAGGGAGTTTCAGTATCCGCTCTCTGCCGGTGACATCCTGAGGCAAACTGACGTAAGATTCTTGTCAGGGTGTCTGATAGATTACGCATACCAGAGTATTTGTCAGAAGATCAGACATTCTCCGGACACTTCTTTTGAAGATTGGGTAATTAATAGATTTGGCAAGAAATTATATGATACCTTTTTTAAAGACTACACAAGTAAACTTTGGGGAATACCTTCAGACAAGTTATCGTCAGATTGGGCGGCGGAACGGATTTCACTCCTGAACCTCTGGGATGTTGTCTTAAGATTATGGGGGTCAAGGAAGAACACGCCCAGGACTTACACCAGAAACTTCTTTTATCCAAAGCAGGGTATTGGCCAGATATTTGAATATATTGCAGCGGAAATAAAAAAAAGTGGAGGCAACATAATCCTTAATGCCGGGTTTAAAATGCTTCTGCTTGAGGGGAAGAGAGTAAAAGGTGTTGTTTGTAATATCAGTGGAAAGGATGAAGTGATTGACTGTGATTGGATTATCTCAACTATACCCATAACTGATTTACTTTGCAATCTGGATATGGGGGGAGAATGTTTGGATGTGAGCGAGGCAGTCAGGTCGCTCAGATACCGTAGCCTGAGATTCCTTAATATCCTCCTTGATAAACCGGAGATAGGCAAGAATACGTGGACATACATACCGGATGGAAAATATATTATGACCAGAATACAGGAGCCCAGAAAAAGGAGCCCACATAATGCCCCGTCTGGTAAGACTTCCTTAATATTGGAGATTCCATGTTTTTATAATGATGAGATATGGAATATGCCGGATGCTTTATTATTTAAAAGGTGTATTGATGACCTTCTTAAACTAGGTATAGATGTTAAAGGTGAAGTGATTGATTATTTCTACACAAGAGAGAAGCACGCCTATCCCATATACCAACTTGATTATAAACTACATCTTAAGAAATTGCTATCGAGTTTAGATGGTATAACAAACATCCACATTAGCGGGAGAAACGGTCTCTTTAGATACATCTTTATGGACAGAGCGATGGAAATGGGCCTTGAAGCTGCAATGGTAATTCAAGGTAAAAGAAGCAAATTGCAAAATGTCGAAAACATACACAAAAGTGAAAGATTCACGGAGTAATACATTAATAGTACTGGCTGCTCTTATGGCTATATGTATGACTAGCCGATTGCTGTTTATGGGGGAATATCTTGAAGGGTGGGATAGTGTAGATTTTGCCCTTGGCCTGCATGATTATGATATAGCGTATTATCAGCCGCATTTTCCGGGTTATCCTGTGTATATGTTTTTATGCCGGTTGGTTCATCTTTTTACCGATAATGATATACTTGCATTAACGGTACCAGGCGCCATACTGGGCAGTGCGGTATTGATGCCACTATTTTATCTGGCAAAGAGGATGTTTTCTGAAGAAGTAGCGTGGATTACAGCCCTTATTTATATTGTCAATCCCTTATGCTGGTTACAATCAGAAAAAGCATTGTCGGATGCGGTTGGCTTGTTCTTTGTAATTCTATCGGCACAATTGCTGTTTTATGCATGCGCCTCCGGGTCGTATGCATTGAGGTATTTGATTTCAGGCAGTGTGTTACTGGGAATTTGTCTGGGTGTAAGACTAAGCTATTTCCCATTTATTATCCTTTGGCTTTATGTTTTGCGTACGTTATCAAAATCGGACAGGGGGAAAATGACGATACGTTATGGAGTGTTCGGATTCGTCGCTGGAATATCTATCTGGTTGATTCCTCTTGCGTATTATACGGGATTGACACAACTCATAATAAACGGAGTCAGCTTTGTGTTTGGGCACTTTGGTGATTGGGGAGGTTCGGTAGTAACATCGCAGAATATGCCATCAAGGTTTTTGGATTTCATGTGGTGCGTATTTTGTAACGGACTCGGCTTCTGGTGTTATGACACGTCTATCTTTCGTGTCCTGCCATCCATCATAATGGGGCTTGGTATAATATTTTATTTGAGACACACAGGATTTGATTACAAAACAAGATACATAACGTTTTATATGGCGCCATATTTCCTGTGGGTGTTTTTTGGTCAAAATCTGGAAAAACCGCGCCACGTATTACCCTTAATCCCCGTGATCATAATCTGTATCTCGGCAGGTTTGGCAAGGTTAAACAATGCGAAATACAGTTACTCATATTTAAATTTGATCAAGTATAATTGTTCCTCACCATATCATTTATTTATTGGCATTTTAATTATGAGTATGAGTATCATATCTGTAAGGCTTGTATATGCCCATAAGAAAGAACCGGTAGCACAAATACAACTATTGGATTACGTGGGACGTAATTATAACAGCCATTCAACCCGCATTTATTGCTGGGAGACAAAGAGACTTTTCGAGTATTATGCCCCTTTGTGGGATACAAGGAGGGTCAGGGATATTGATGATCTACAGTACGATATAGAGGCCTCTTTAGTTACACCGGAGGTAATATTATCAACTTCTAAGGTTGATGGAGTCAATTCTATTACGAATAATTCTAAAGTTGTTGCTGAATTTAAAAATAATCGGTATATTAATAAACCATATTATAAGCTTACTCTGTATGATTTGAGCGCACTCAAATGAGTAACAAACACCAGAACAAAAGATGGTTTTCCATCTTTCATCCGGAAAAATTTCACCTGATGCTATACTACTCCATTACGAGCTTCATTGTTATAGGCATCGTGAGTTTTCTGGTTGGTGAGGTTTTCTCAAGGATGGAGAAAAATGCTTTAATTGAAAGAAGCGAGAATTACGCAGGATATATTGTTAAGAATATTAACCATGCCTTGTATGAAGATTTTTTCACTCCAACAATCAGCAAGTATGGGTATATTGACCTTGAGAACAATCAAGAACAATTTAACAGACTCGACAAAGTCATAAAGAACAACATTTATGGACTTAACTTAAAAATGATTTATCTTTTTGATTTAAACGGCCAGATTATCTACAGCAATATCCCGAGACATATAGGTTATGTTCTAAATCGGGGAGAAAATGTTCAATTGGATTTGGCATTAAGAGGTATTCCTGCATCAGCGCTCAAGCCTCCAGATATGAAGGATTCTAAAGGTGTGGTTATAGAGGAATCTTTTCTTGAGAGTTACTATCCTATTTATGAATATAAAGAAGGGAACGCTAATATTGAGAAACAAGTGGGCGTATTCGAAATTTATCAGGATATGAGGGATTTAGATATACAGATAGCCGATGCACAAAAAAAGGCCATAATAATGACTAGTTCGAGTATGGGATTGTTGTTTTTCATATTGCTTATGATTATTAAGAAAGCATCCAGTGTTATACGCTTAAAGACAAACCAGCTTGTTGAGGCCAGGGACAATCTGGAGGATAAGGTAGGTGAGAGGACAGAGGAGATCAAGCAAACCTACGAAAGGCTGCAGGAGACACAAAAGCGCCTGAGCAGGTCTGAAAAGCTGGCTGGGATAGGGACGTTGGCGGCAGGAGTTGCGCATGAGATAAATAACCCACTTGCCTCTGTTGCGAGTTGTGCCGAGGGTCTCATGAGCCGCATAGACAATGTAGATTTTAAGTCAAAAGACGACAAGGAGGTTTTTCCTGATTATCTAAAGACAATTAGTGATGAGACCTATAGGTGTAAATCTATAATTTCCAAGCTGTTAGATTTTTCAAGAAGACAAGTGCCTGTCTTTGGTAAGGTGGATATAAATGGTTTAATATCTGATGTAGTTAAGCTGATTGAACGACAAAAGGAACCAAGAAAGTCAAGCATAGGTTTAAATTTCAGTTCAGAACCCTTTATAATTTATGGTGATTCCAATCAACTTAAGCAGGTTTTCCTGAATATGATATTGAATGCAATAGATGCAACCGAGGATGGAGGGGAAATCATGATATCAACGAGTAGAATTGATGAGGGCGCTCAAATAATGTTTGAGGATACAGGGTGCGGTATTGCATCCGGGGATTTAGATAAGATTTTTGAACCTTTTTTTTCTACTAAGTCTCCGGGGAAAGGTACAGGTCTGGGACTATCTATTTGTTATGGTATTATAGAAGAACATAAGGGAAAGATATTGGTTTGCAGTAATGGAGTCGGTAAGGGTACGACCTTTACGATTTTTCTGCCTTCTGACACTAAGGCATCAGGATGATAAGTTACAAAATGTTAGTGGCAGAGTGATATACTAAAGAGCGGAATGGATTCACCTGTGGAATTGGACTATACTCATCCAATGAATAAATGCTCGCTGATTTGCAAATTGAACTTAATTATGGAATCACCAAATATTATTACGCCCCAAACCACATCTCGCCAGTAATATCTCTGTGTATCCTGATGTTTATGTTTCCTTGAGCAATGTACCCAAACATTTCACTAAAGTTCTCTATTGCAAATTCAAGAAACTCAGGGTCGTCAATTTCATCCGTTAATATTTCCTGCATCTTAAAGCAGGTATCACAATCCATCTCCTCTATATCAATACATTCCATGCATTCAACCAATTTATCTATACAATCCAGTGAGATTTGATGGAAGCATTTTTTTTCTTTAGGTTTGAGCCATTCGGGATTGGTTATCATTTTTTCTTTGATTTTGGTAATTACTTGAGTATTATACACTCAACAAATCATATCCCATAGAGCAAAATCAGAAAGGATGATAATATGCAGGCCAAAAAAAAATATTCTGACAGAAGACGTAATAAAAGAAGGTATGATCTAAGCCCAGATCCTGCATTTAAAATATCGTTACCCGATCAGAACAGAAGGCATGGTGACAGAAGGTGTGATCAAAGAAGGCGTAATGTAAGACTAAATCTTCCATTTGAAGTTTCGTTACTCGATCAGGATGGTAAAACAATGAACGTTAGTGCGAGTGGAGTTTATTTCGAGGTGATAACAAATGATACGGAGGCATTTTCTCCGGGGACAATAATTCCTCTGCAAATAAGTACGGTTACTAACACGTCCGGATCTCGAGAAAGAAAGCTTAAACTTAGCGGAAGCGGAACAGTTATCAGGAATTGCATAATTGAAAACCCAGGTCATGTTAGCAGCTTGCGCGTAGCTTTGGAATTCACGGAAAAACTTAATATTGTATTAAATAACGATTAATATCTGGAATATCGCCACACAAACATAAAACCTAAGAAAAACCAGATGGTGACAAATGCTCGTATTGGCAAGAAGGCAAGATGAGTGTTTAAACACTTAGTAAATATTGGTGCATGTTATGTAGCATCAGCGTCTTAGTTGTAGTTACGAAATTTATTACATTATGAAAAACAAACATAAGCTTCTTTTTGTGGATGATGACGAAACGTTCAGTAAGGTTATGAAGAAGGAGTTATCCCGGATGGGGTACTCTGTAATTTGTGCCAACAGAGGCGAGACTGCTATCAGAGAATTAAAGAAGCGCAACTTTGACATAATAATACTCGATATAAAGATGCCGGGCATTGGCGGGCTTAATACGTTGAAGTGTGTAAAGGAAATGGATCCGGAGGTGGAGGTCATAATGCTTACCGGACGAGCGACCATTGAAAGCGCTGTTGAGTCAATGAAGATGGGGGCGTATGATTACATTACAAAACCATGCAGACTTAATGAATTAGATATACTTTTGGAGAAGGCGTATGAAAAAGGGCAACTTTCTAAAGAAAATGTTTCTCTAAAGAGATTGGCAACCAGCAGAGAACAGGAGAAGGTCATGATAAGCCAGAGTGACAAAATGGAACCGGTATTTAATCTTATAAACAAGGTTGCCGCAACAGATTCTACTGTGCTTATACAGGGTGAAAGTGGTACAGGGAAGGAGCTTGTTGCCAGAGACATCCATCAGAAAAGCAAACGCAACAAGCATCCATTTGTTGCCGTTAACTGTGCAGCCCTTCAGGAGACCCTTCTCGAGAGCGAGCTTTTCGGCCATGTTAAGGGGGCATTTACGGGAGCACACGAAACCCGTATGGGACTGTTTGAAGTTGCAGACAAAGGTACATTGTTCCTTGATGAAGTTGGCGAGTTGCCAATAAATATTCAGGCAAAATTACTGAGGGTGTTGGAGTCCGGAGAAATCCGCAGATTGGGTGACAGTAAGTCAATCTTTATTGATAGCAGAATTATAACGGCTACAAATAAGGACATCGCGGCAGAGGTTAAAAAGGGTTCATTTCGGGAGGATTTGTTTTTCAGGATTAATATTGTTCACATATCTTTGCCTCCTTTGAGGGAAAGAAAAGACGACATTCCTTTGCTTGTGCAACACTTCCTGAAAACACACAGGATTAATATGACCGAAAAGAAAGTTTGCCCCGATGCACTTAGAAGTATGATGAAATACAATTGGCCTGGTAATATCCGGGAATTGGAGAATGTGATAGAAAACCTGATGATTATTGTAGATGATGAGAAGATAGGTGTATGCAATTTGCCGGAAGAAATTAGAGGATACGCAGGCACGAATGATAATGTTCTTGATGCTGATGCCACTCTGTCTGATCTGGAAAGACAACACATAATAAATACCCTTTCAAAGATAAATGGTAATAAGACGCGTGTAGCCGAAACACTTGGTATATCTATAAAGACTTTATATAATAAATTAAAGTCTTATAACATTCCTTATTGATATGTCAGATTATTTCAATTGTCCGAATTGCGATGCAGAGGTGCCAATAAAAGCGCTATCATGTCCTGAATGTGGTTCTGATGAAGAAACAGGTTGGTCTGAGGATACGATGTATGAAGGCCTGGACCTCCCCGAGTTTGAAGGGATAAGGGAAAATTCTTCAACAACTCTGTTTCAAAATAAATTCCTTCTGTACGTCGTGGCAATCATGACCATTCTGGCCTTTATATGGATGTTTGTAA
>MHZA01000169.1 GCA_001828595.1 Planctomycetes bacterium RIFCSPLOWO2_12_FULL_40_19 | reverse complement strand
CCGGATGGTTCAGTGCGCATAGTCAATGAGCAGGCAGAGGTTGTTTTTGACAGTACGGGCATGGCGGTCCAAATAAACGGAACTGTTCAGGATATCACCGAACGCAAGCTCATCGAGGAGGGACTCAGGACGCGTGAGCGCCAACAGGCGGCAATATCTGAACTAGGCATGCATGCGCTGGAAGATCCTGATATTAATACGCTGCTGAATGAAGCCGTTTCAATCACTGCCTTAGCGCTGGGGGTGGAATATTGCGAGATATTAGAACTCCTTCCGGACGGCAAAGCCTTACTGTTAAAGGCGGGTGTGGGCTGGAAGACAGGGAGTGTGGGATGCGTGACAGTGGGCGCCGGTAATGACTCACAGGCAGGATATACCCTGCATTCAGATAAGCCGGTAATTGTCGGGGATATCCGCACAGAGACACGATTCAGCGCGCCATCCCTGCTTCTTGACCATAGCGTAGTCAGCGGCATGAGCGTTGTCATTAAAAGTAAGGATTATTCTTATGGTGTCCTAAGTATTCACTCAACCATGCGAAGAACATTTACCAGAGATGATGCCAACTTCCTCCAATCCGTAGCTATTATGATTTCAGATGCGATAGAACGTAAGAAGTTGTCTTCCCGCATAAACCATATAGCCAGCTATGATACCCTGACAGACCTGCCTAACCGTATATTGTTCATGGACCGTGTGTCCATGACATTATCACGTGCGAAAAGGCAGAAGGAACAGATTGCGGTTCTATATCTGAATCTTGACCGGTTCAAGGTCATCAATGACTCGATGGGAAATGAAACAGGCGACAGATTGCTGATATCAGCATCTGAGCGCCTGGTCAACTGTGTCCGTGAAGGCGATACTGTCTCACGTATGGGGGGTGATGAATTTGCCATTATGCTTGGCGGCATTACAAGCGCATCCGATGTAGCTAAAGTATCGCAAAAGGTTATTGAAGCAGTATCTAAACCCTTTGTGCTGGATGACCGGGAAATGCATATTACGGCCAGCATCGGCATCAGCATGTATCCTCAGGATGACGAGGAGATGGAAGGGCTGATCAAAAAAGCCAGAGCTGCAATGCTCCAGGCCAAGGAACATGGAAGAAATAACGATCGGTTCTACAACACGGAAATGGAGACCTCCTCCTATGAAATGATGATGATGGAAAATGATTTGCGTAAGGCATTAGACAGGAGAGAATTACTTTTGCACTACCAGCCTCAGGTGGATATAACCACGGGGCGGATTACCGGCGTAGAGGCCCTTGTGCGCTGGAGGCATCCGGACAGAGGTATGGTCTCTCCGGCTGAGTTTATACCGATGGCAGAAGAAACCGGCTTGATTATTCCAATTGGGGAATGGGTGCTCCATACTGCCCTTGCGCAGAATAAGGCATGGCAGGAGGATGGGCTTGCTCCTATAAAGATGTCGGTCAACTTTTCATCGGTTCAGTTTCGGCAGAAAGACCCTGTTGGTCTTGTGGCAAATGCCTTGCGGAAGACGGGACTTAAACCCGAATACATGGGACTGGAGATTACCGAGAGTGTCATAATGAAGGGAGCGGATGTTGTCATTAAGAAGTTTCATGAATTAAAAGGGCTGGGGATACATATCTGTATGGATGATTTTGGCACAGGGTATTCATCCTTAAGCTATCTTAAGCGTTTCCCTATTGACATCCTGAAGATTGACCAGTCCTTTGCGCGCAACGTTACAACAGACACTAATGACGCATCAATTGTGACAGCTACTATTGCCATGGCGCATGGTTTAGGCATTACTACGATTGCCGAGGGCGTAGAGACGAAGGAGCAACTGGAATTCTTCCGTTCGCACAAATGCGAAGTAGTACAGGGATACCTTTTCAGCAAGCCATTGCCTGCTGAAGATGTGACAAAACTATTGCGGGAAGGGGGGCGGTTTGAGATTAAAGATTTGTGATTGCGGTTTTCCTTTGTTGGTGCTATTGTAATACACTTGGCGTAACTAATCAGTAAACCACCTGTTGTATCAATGTTTTATAGAGTAACACAGGCATCCTTGCCTGTGATTGACAGGCTGGAAGCCTGTCCTATTAATGAAAAAGTAAAGCTACACTGAATGATATGGAAAATATGGATTTAATATACAAAAGAGTTATTAATGCATCATTGGACGTTATCATCTCAATAAATGAAAAGGAAGAGATTCTTTTATGGAATGATGCCTCAAGCAAAACTTTTGGATATATGGAAGATGAGGTGTTGGGCAAACCAATTACATTGATTATTCCGAAGAAATACCATAGGAAACATAAAAATGGGATGAGAAGGTTTATTAAAACAGGCAAGGCAAAATTAATAGGAAAGGTTGTGGAAGTAGAGGGTATAAAAAAAGACGGTTCTTTGTTTCCCATAGAGTTATCTCTGTCTGCTTCAAAATCTAGAAAGGGTTTTATCTTTACGGCTATAATAAGAGATATATCGGAGAGAAAGTTCCTTGAGAAAAAGCTGGAAGACATGGCAATAAGAGATTCACTTACGTGGATGTACAACAGACACTATTTTAATGAGGTCATAAATAGAGAGTTTGAGAGGGCGAAAAGATACAGGTATTTTATATCTATGATGATAATTGATGTGGATAAATTTAAGATAATTAATGATAATTATGGCCATGCGCGGGGAGATCTTGTATTAAAGGGTATAGCTGAGTGTTTGGAAAAAAACTTGCGCTCATCAGACATAGTAATACGTTATGGTGGAGACGAGTTTCTGGCAGTATTACCTAAGGCAAATGGAAGAGATTTAAGAACGGTAATGGAAAAGGTGAAAAAGAGAGTAAAAGAATGGAGTGAGAATTCAGATTTTGGTTTTCCGGTAAGCATAAGTTGTGGCGGTTATGCACTGAATCCAGACAGAAAGAAGAATGTTGATGAAGTCTTAAAGGAAGCAGATAAAAGATTATATAAAGATAAAAAACGATAGGGAACCTGAAATTATATTTACTCCTTAAATCCCGCGATTACCAACTACGGATTGAATACTATCCTGCTGCTGCCTATATTGCTTTCATAATCTATTGCAGATTGATTCTCTGCTATTTTCAGGCATTTAGTTTATTCTTTTGTTTTTTGATGTTCTTTTTTTAAGGAAGAAATGGGTGTTAATTCTATGGCATTTTCCGAAAGAATTTTGTTAGCGTCACTTCGGACTTTCTCAACATATTCTTTGGCGCTCATACCCTTAGTATCCTCATATACCATTTCCTTCCATTTCCAGACTTCTATTAGTGAATTGTCATAATTCCTCATCGGATACCTCCATAGGAGTTATTAATTCCAATCTTTTGTAATAGCCTTGTTTCATGTTTACTCCATTTATCATCTCCATTTTCTTTAAATTAGCCAGATGTCTCAAATTCCAACTGATAAGAGCATCCATTTCAAAAATAGTTGCTATTGCTGCGTGGGTTGAATCCTCAAATTTCTCTTGAGGTAGTATGCCTTCTGAAATGTAGTTTTTAGCAAGTTCAACGACTTCTTCATTAACTACTAACTTTTGAGGCTTATAATCTTTAATGACGTTCAAGATCAAGTTCCTCTTTTTGTCAATAGCCCTACCAATTTCTTCTATAACAACATCGGATATAAATATTTCATATTCGCCCTTCTTAATCTTATCAAAGAACCTTAATGTGATTTCTTTCTTCTCTGGTGCATCATCAGCAAAAATAAAGTTCCATACAGATGTTTCTAAATATAATTGTGGTTTCTTCATGTATAATCTTCGATGTCAAAATTTATTAATCTCCCAATCCCGCAATTACCAACTACGGATTGAATACTATCCTGCTGCTGCCTATATTGCCCTCATAATCTATTGCATTGATTACGATGGTATGTTCATCAGGAGAAATGTAGGGGATATTAAGCAGAAATGTTTCTTCCGTTGAATCAAATATTTTGTCTTCAGGGAATGCAGTCTGCCAATCTTCTGAATCTATGGAATATTGAATGTCGGTTATATTACACATTTCATCCTTTGCAACGCCGGATACAATTATGGTGTGGCAAGGTCTGCCATGACTGTCAATAGAGTCTCCCTCAATAACCGCTCTAAGGTTTAATACTACAGGCCTCGTATTATCTATTATAAATGTATTACTTTCCACCTCTTCCTTTAGCGCAAGTTCTGACGGATTGTCCAAAGCATCGTACGCTATGACTTTTGCCTGGTAGTAACCATCAGGTATTCTATTTGTGTTCCAGTAGAATTCATTTCTTTCTTTAACATTTCTTTTCAGTTCCTTCCATTTACTTTCATCCACGCTTTTATATTCAAGATCAAATTCCAGTCTGTCATTATTAGGATCGTCCGCTTCCCAGGATATTAGTTTTCTGGGACCGTGCGGGGCGGTTTTATGATTTTTGCGACTGTTATCCAGGTATACATTATCTGGGGGGGAAAAGGAGGGTTTCGATGTGTCAGGAGCATCGTAATTATTTGATTCATTACCTGGAAAATGTCTTGGAGTAGTAACTTCCACCTTTCTGATTATGGGTGGTTGGTTTTGTGGTAAGTAAGCGATGCTGACGTCCTCAAGGGCAGGTGTGGTTTCAGAATTATCAGTCGTAAGGGTAGCGCGATATTGTATAAAACGGGCTGATGGACTTTCTATTCGTCCGCCATTGAGTTGATATTCCTGAGACCAGTCACTCCATGTAATATCGGGTTTCTTATTATTTCCAGACCTTGTAGAAAGTTTGATATTTGTTTGTGGCGGCATCTTGCCTTTCCACGATATATATCCCCATGAAGAAATATATTTGTTGTCATGGACAATAGATTCATAGGTGCCTTCGTTAGAGTATCCACCTGCTAATTGGTAAATATTTGCATTATTTCCGGTTGCCATGTATTTAATACCATCTTTATATGAAAGGATATCCAGAATCTGGGATTCACTGAAATTATGAAGCAAACTGACTTCTTCTTTGTTATTAATCTTAAACAGCTTTGCCTTGTTTCCCGTACCCACAAGGACGTCATTATTGTTATCAACGGCAAGGCATAGTATAAAAGAGTCTTCTACTACAAATATTTCTCTAACTCTTCCATCTTTATCTATTCGGTATACTGAGTTCATTTCCGGAATAACAGGCATTTCTCTGAGGCCGTTTTCAGCAGGGGCATCTTTCTTGGGGGGGGGCTGATCCAAGACATCCGTATCATCATCAGACAAAACATAATTCAGCCAGCCATTGCCTGGCTCACCGGGGAATTCTTCCATAAGAAGCGGTAGCTGGACTTCCGGAGGTTCTGGAAGTGCAGGCGTGTGCAGAACCGGAGGTATGCCGGATGACGTCCCTGCGTATAAAACACCATTTTTGTCTATGGCCAGGCAATGAATTTCTTCTTCATCTGAATCATAAAGGACAGAGGCATTACCATTTGGGTTTATCTTATATATGAGACCCTCCGGTTCGCAGGCGGCATAAATATTATTGTCATTATCAATAACAAGATCAAGTATATTTGAAAACGGAGAATCAAAGAAGACCGAGGGAATACCGTTATCCGAGATTTTATAGATAACGCCATTGTTACCTGTAGCTGCGTATAAGTTGCCATATTTATCTGAAACCATATCCCATACATAAGGATCGGGGAGTTCACAGAAAACCTCTCCTTTTCCCTCTGAAGTAATCCTGTAAATCCTGCCATGAGGCAAGGTTCCTGCAAAGATATTTCCTGCGGAATCTATAGCAAGGGTATAGACGTGCAGTTCCGGGGTTTTATAATATTCCTCTACATTTCCATCGTGACTGACTTTAAATACTGTCCCCGGATTACCGGTGCCTGCAAATAATGAGTCAGCGCCATCTGCTACCAGGCACCAGACATATTCTGCCGGGATTTCATTTACTCTGCGTTTATCAGGTGATAATGTAAACTTTCCATTGCTATGTACAGATACATTTTGCAGCTTTCCTTTTGAAATCTCTGCCTGATCAGTGCTTGTCCACATTTTGGTTGTAACAGCATATATGTGATGTGTTTTTAACGTCAGGAAAGGAACGGTTGTTAAGATGATGACCAATCTGCAATTTCTTAAGAATTTTATCATTATTCAGTAGTATGGTGAGCGCTGCCCAACCTTTAAAACAATGTTTAATCTGAATTGAAATTTAGCTCTTGTTATCTACATATAAGTCAATAGTCTGTTTGCCGTTAATAAGCCATTCTGTCTGGATATGTTTAACTATTTCACTTCGCAATGGAGTAGCGCCACTTTGATTTGACATTGACATTATACTTAAGAAAGAATTTGGGAGTGACGGAAAATCTTCACCCATATACGTCAGGCCTTTTTTATTCAAATGAATTCTTACGATAATATTATTGTTACTCTCTACGTTCTCTAAACGATTTATTAATTGTTCAAAGCTGGATGTCGAGAAGCGGCCTGGAGCGCTTGTCATTTCCAGCATTTTGCTGTTAATGGCATCACAGACAACTACTTTTATATTGCTCCCGGGAGCAACATCATCCGGAATCTTAACCTTTACCGGTATGGATACATAATCCTTAGTATACGGTCTTAACCTTATACTCAAGTGTACTTCTTCTCCGGGGGAAACCCATCTTTTACCAACTCTAATATTCTCAATAGAAGCAATATTTATTGTTTCTGAAACATCAGCAACTAACTTAAAAGACTCTATTTTAGTAGTCTGGAATTCATTGTTCATTAACATTGCAACCGGTTGCACAATATTGTAAATGGGAAACCATGAAGGCCCTGAATCAAAATACCCGTTTTCTATTTTAACATGTTCCTTTCTGCCGGCGATGCCAATATCGAGTTTCAACTTTACCGACTTTTCCCCTATAGATTTTTCAGTGGCAAGTAATGCGCTCTCAACCGCCATTTGTAAAAGAATCGGTGTCAAAATCTTATCATGAACAATTTCAAAGTTGTATTTAACATTTAGAGACCCCTGGATTTCTGTCTGACAGGGTATCATTTGCGTATATTCTCCGATTCTTCCGGCAATAGCCGATCTTCTGTCTTGAGTGATCCTTCCTATGATCTCTCCGGGCGATGCCATTTTAACCGAGCCTGATTGACTTGCAAGCACAGTATGAACCTGAGCCGTTGCCATTGGCAGGTCTGTATTTCCGATTTGAATTATCGGATGACCAAAGGCGAGGATGTCGTTGCCGTCTCTATACGTTACAGTCCCGATTGCTGAAGCGCTTAAATCACCCCTGATTATTTCAACTGCAATAGATGAACCGGGTTGGAAGTCGTGTAAATCAGCAGGCAAGCCGTCACTGCCTCTGTTACTCTGTAAAGAAAATCTGCCAAGTTTATTGAGTAGAGGACTAATTCTATTCAGGCTTCTATAATCAAATCCTGAGATTATTAATGGAGTTTGTATAGGTACAAGGTTAAGAGTGAACGGCTGTTGTGAATTGGAGTTCTTTAACAATTCGTTTTCATGTATTAAGCCATGCGATTTTAATCTGACTACAACATCCAAATCCTGTGTGTTTAATGATGTGCTCCATGTTTTATTACTTGTGCGAAAAGTATTTTCTCTGATTTGAGAGTCTATTTTAAGCACATCCATCATAGCGTTTATGGGTGTTACTCCGGCAATTGCATCCTTGGCAAAGCTCCATCCGTGAGACACAGCGCCTATCAGCTTGTTATCGATATACACCGGACTGCCGCTCATACCCGCAATAATACCGGTTTTTTCTAAAGGGCCTCCCGTCATTTTTACGAGTATCATATCGGTTCTTGATTCCCAGTTTTTCAAAACCCCCAGGATTTCCACATCAAATGTTTCAATTTGATTGCCGGAAAACACAGTTCTTCCATAGCCTTTCATTCCAGGTGTGATCTCATCGGTGTCCATTGTTTCCAATGCAATAACCGTATGTGATAAGAAGATTATCAATATATAAAGGGATACGATCGATTTGAATATAAACAAAAGCGGCATGTTTTTTGTGATTCTCATTTTTTGTAGATTACTGATATTGTTTAATATGGATTTCGATGTAAATCTATCAGCTTGTTATTTTCTTGTCAAGGTGAAAAGGGTTGCAGTGAGCTGATATCAGTTGTTCATAATAGATATTGATATTATAATTTGAAGGTGATATATTGATCTGATATCAGCTATGTATTTAAACTTGTTGCTGTAAAGCTCTAAGGCGTGACAGAAGGATAAATTTTAAGAAAGAAACAGTTTATGACAGCTAAAATTTTAAGCCTGAATTATTCAAGCACATACTGGCAAAATATTAGAATCGCCGCACAGGCGTTGCTTTCGGGCAGGATTGTAGCATTCCCAACGGAAACCGTATATGGCCTGGGCGTATGTGCTGACAACAATAGCGCCGTAGATAGTTTGTACAGGGCTAAGCAAAGGCCGAAACAGAAAGAACTATCAATCATGATTGCAAGTCCTGAAGATGTTGTAAAACACGTAAAGCATATATCACCAGTTGCCAGAAGATTGATGCATTCCTTCTGGCCGGGTCCGTTAACTATTATTTTTGATATTCCAGACAACCGTACTGTAGGCATCAGGAATTCAAGTCATCATGTCGTTAGAGACCTCCTCAATACGTCAAAAATATCAATTGTTTCAACAAGCGCAAATATTTCAGGAATGTCTCCTGCGACAGATGCGCAACAGGTAATAAGATTTTTTGCTGACAAGGTTGATGTTGTTCTGGATGGGGGGACTGCTGAAGGAGGCAAGCCTTCTACCGTAGTGAAAATTTTGGATGATACTTTTGAGATAATCCGTTATGGTGTAATTGAAGAAGAAAGGCTTAACAGGTGTTTAAATGAAGATTGCCTTAGCATCAGATCATAGAGGATTTGAATTTAAAAATTTAATTGCCGGGTACCTTACAAAAATTGGTCACGAAACCGTTGATTATGGAACTAAGAACGGCAGTGACTCTGTAGACTATACAGATTATGGAATTCAGGCTGCCAGGGCAGTCAGCAGTGGAGAATGTGAGCGTGCTATCCTGGTATGCGGAACAGGACTCGGCATGTCACTCATCGCAAACAAAGTAAAAGGTGTGCGGGCAACGGTCTGTCACAATCTATACACGGTAGAGATGAGCAGAAGGCACAACGATGCTAATGTTCTTTGCTTAGGCGCAGATGTGGTGAATCATGATTTACTGGAGCAAAAGATAAAGTTATTTACTGAAACTGCTTTTGAAGGCGGCAGACACGCCAGACGTGTAGGGAAGATTATGGACGCGGAGTCGGGTTAATTGTGCCGTAGCGGAAACCTTCAGGGTTCCACATGTATGAATTAAAGATGTCAAATAAGATTGAAAATATGCTCTTGTTTAGTTAGCAAAAAAAATCTCAAAATACACACGTTGGTCAGGAGGAAATGAATGGGGCTTATAACTACAGAAATTGAATTATCTAATCCCAGAGACAGCAAAATAAAGCCCATGAAAGTAAAGGCTTTAGCTGATTCCGGAGCTTTGCATTTATGTGTGCCGGAACATATTGCAATACAACTAGAATTAGATGAATTATATAAACGTGAGGTGACAACTGCAGATGGTAAAAAACATCTATGTCCTTATATGGGACCAATTGTAATAAAATTTGAAAATCGTGCCTGCTTTACCGGCGCCCTGGTTTTTGGGAATGAGGTTCTTTTAGGAGTTGTTCCAATGGAAGATATGGATGTCCTTATTTCTCCGGCAAGACAGTCTATTATCGTTAATCCTGACAGCCCAAACATAGCAACATCAATTGCAAAGTTGACATTGCCATAACAAGCAGATTGTACGGACTATTGAAAGTCTGGCGGCAATATCTAAGAATGTCGGTGAAGCATTGAAGGGTCAGGCCTTCATAATTCATACAATACTTAATTTAGTTTGCGATGTTATTAGTGCAATCATTTAGGCGGTCTAATCTATGTTGGGTTTCGCAAATTCAATGAATAAGGGAGAGTTGCGAGATGAGTTGGCGGTGGAGCGAACTCGCCTCGCCAATGAACGCACGTTGTTGGCTTATATTCGCACAGCGTTGGCACTCGCTGCGGCAGGCGCCATATTGCTCCAGTTTTTTCCCAGCTACCCGTCTTTATTCAGTATTGCCTGGGTGCTTGTCGTAGTAGGGGCTGCAACAATGGTAATTGGTACATATCGGTTCTTTGTTGTCGCAAAGAAGCTACGTGGCAGCATCAAGTAGCCAAGCGCGGGCGTTATGTGGCTTATCCGACGCAAGTTCTTGATGAAAGAAGGCAAATCTGGCTGGCAATAAGAAACTGAAAAAACAAGTTGATAATATAAAAAGATGTTTTCAGTTAAGCCAAAAGCAGACTTGACTCCTTTGCGTTTCATTTGTGTAAAGCCTGAGAGCGTGATCTGCCTGATTTACCTGCTAGTCCTCATGGCTTTTGCTCAGATGTTTGAGAAATTGAGATTTCTGCTCATTTGTAATGGCCTGAGATAATGGAATATCAAGGTAGCGATAACCTTCCGTAATCCATTTCAAATAAAATGGAAGATATTTGTCGTTTACCTTGCCTTTTGATGACAAAAAGCGTTTAAATGTTTCTAACATAACTAATATACAATACTATATTGCAGCAATATAATAACTGATGTAAAACTATTATATTGCATCTCCTCCCCATTTTCAACGGGTTTATAGCTTTCTTTCTTGACTATCCTACCTTTAATTTCTACAATTCATCATAATGTTGAATAAACTTAAAAGACAATAGCAAAAAAAAGGATTGAAAACTATGACTATTACTGAAATTAAGAAAATGTCCACAATTGAACGTTTACGAGCGATGGAAGAACTCTGGGATGCCTTATGCCACGAAGATAAAGAAATTGAATCACCAGAGTGGCACGGAGCAATTCTTGAAAATAGGAGAAAGAAAATTGAAACAGATAAAGCCGAGTTTCTTTCAATCGAGGATATAAAAGCACGTAGGCGCAAATGAAAGTAAGAAAATTAACTGTCCTAAAGGAAGTGTCGGAGGATTTGGAAGAAGGACGGCTTTTTTATGATCGAAAAGAATCAGGTATTGGCGATTATTTCTTTGACAGTTTAATTTCTGACCTTGAATCTTTAAAACTGTATGCAGGAATTCATAGTAAACGATTCGGGTATCATCGAATGTTATCAAAGAGATTTCCTTTTGCTATTTATTATGAAGTAGAAGAAGATACCGCTATAGTAGTTGCCGTTTTGGATATGAGACGCGATCCTGCTTGGATTCATGGGAAATTAGAAAAAAGATTTAGCTAACAATTCATTCAACCTGACGCCTCATTTCTAGGCGATGCTAGAGTCATAGAATGTGTGATATTTTTTTGTTCGTTATGTCCCCTGCACCGCAACGGCGCAGGTTAATTCAGCCGTTATGCGGCAAAATATAGGATAAACTGTAATTGCAAACGTCCAAAGGTAATATACGGGTCGGAATACGATTTTTCCAGTATGAAAAGAGCGGTACGGGGAAAATACTACAAAGCGTATCGTTCAGGTCATAAAGTTGAGATTCATCAGGCCGACGGCACTACCTTGGTGCAGTATTTTAAGCTT
>MHZA01000168.1 GCA_001828595.1 Planctomycetes bacterium RIFCSPLOWO2_12_FULL_40_19 | reverse complement strand
AAAGGGAATAATATTTAATATGTTGAGAAATGGCGAAGATTTTGTCGGAGAGATAGGGAAATTTTTTTCAGTTCGGGTACTCGGCGCTATTCCGTTTAAAGAAAATGTGTGCGTTGAGGAGTGTGTGTATGGTGACATTGTAGAACACTTTCGCAGGGAAATAAACATATCAAGTATAATGAGAAAAGAGACTTAGGTGATATTAAAAAATGAAATAAAACATAATTGACATTTTTTTAAGTTCTTGATAACATACTAAACCCAATATCACTTTATACGTACAGAGAAATGTTTGGAGTTCTATATTAGATGAGTATGGAAGCTATTTTAGAGCCTTTAAAAGATCAGATGCGCGAGGTAGAGGAGCGGCTTAACGATGACATTTCTCCGACCGACAAGCGACTTTCAGATTTAGTTTTTCATGTCAGCAAGATAAAAGGTAAAAGATTCCGTCCGGCAATGCTGTTGCTTTCAGGTCAATGTTCAGGTGATTTAATGCCGCAACATATTGACCTTGCGGTGGTTGTAGAGCTTATACATACGGCAACCCTTGTTCACGATGATATTATTGATGAAGCAGTGGTCAGAAGGCATGTAGAGACTATGAACTCAAAATGGGGAAGGAAGATTTCTATACTGTTTGGCGATTATCTTTTTTCAAGGGCTTATACCATACTATCTGCCCTGGACTCTCAAATGGCGACAATAATAATGTCTCAAACCATAAACATCCTGTGTGAAGGCGAAATGGTTCAGCTCTTAAGATGCTATGATGCGGAGGTCACAGAATCAGAATATTTAAGTATTATAGAGAAAAAAACAGCTTCTCTCTGCGCCGCCAGTTGTAAATTAGGCGCTGTCACATCCGGGGCAAACAAAAAACATACTGAGGTGCTTACAAACTACGGTTCGAAGATTGGGATGGCATTTCAGATAATAGATGATTGTCTGGATGTAATGGGCAAAGAGGATGAAATGGGTAAGCCAATGAATCTGGATACACAGAGCGGGAAGCTGACACTACCTTTTATCAGATTAGTAAACAAACTACCGACAGACCGTAAAGAAAGTGCGCTTGAGCTTATCTTTCAGAACAATAGTAAAGACTCAAAAGCGGCAATAGTCGACCTGCTCGAAGAACATGACGCCGTGGACTACGCATACGAGACCGCAAGACAATTAGTAAAGAAAGCACAGGATAAAATGTCCATCATTCCAGACTCGGTTTATAAAAACTCACTCTTAGAATTGGGCGATTACGTAGTTAGTCGAGACAGATAGAACTCAAATCGGTTTTCTTCAATTCATCTAATTCCTTCATAAATCTTCATAACCTCTGAATCTGATTATACTTCTACTAAAATAGTTTGACATGCTGTGAAAAATAGATTAAGTTTAGGCAGGTTGTATTTAATTATTGAAGCACAAATTGGAGGTGATTTAAAATGGTTGGTATTCCAATTGGATGGTTTGGTATTCCTGGCGGTTTTGAGTGGATTATCATATTGATTATTGCCTTGTTAATTTTTGGTAAAAGACTTCCTGGCACTATGAGATCCATTGGAAAAGGAATCGTAGAGTTTAAAAAAGGCCTGAAAGGCGTCAAGGATGAAGTTGACGAGGTAGAAGAAGATATTAAAAATATTGATAATAAAGATGTTGATAAAACTTAGCTTAATCGCTAACCTCCTGGTTTGCTTCGCAAAATAGACCTTGAATTCCTTGCGAAAGCATGGTTACCTCCCTTTAGGCTCTCCCCTTAGCTGGTTCAATCATGTTGATTGAACCTAAAAACAATAATATAGGTCAGACATCTTGTCTGACCGTAGACTACACCGAGGCGGGACGCCTCGGCTATTTCTATCCGGGATACCTCGGCTATTTCGTATTGGCTCATTCCGTCATCCACCTGAAATATCTAACCTTGATCGGGTCGACAGAACGGTCAACGATTGCCATGATCCTCTTTTCGGCAAATACATTTGATATTGCTTCATCAGTTATCTGTGCCGTAACATAAACCGTAAAGACGTTTGAACGTGTCGTAATCAGGTTTGAGATTGAGCGGAATCTCTTTTCTTTATCCCACTTGGTACCAGTGGTACCCGTAATTTCAGTCACAACATCTACTAAATGCCCTATACTCGTAAATGGTTTGCTTCCACTGCCCTCAATCGCGGTTGCTATCGCGTTCGTTATATTCGGCAATGATTCTAATACCTCTACGGGTGCAGTATTGACATTAATCAAACCGGGAATGCGATACTCTCGTCCATCAATATCGGCAGTTTGTGTGCCTGTGTCAACTGAATCTATATCACCATCTCCATCGTTATCAATATTGTCCATTGATGGATCTGTAATGGTAAAGTATTGCAGTACGTTCGGATAGGCAATAGTGTCGTCAACCTTAAAGCTAGTCCATTGGCTGCCTCTATGTATGAAACCCATATAACCCTTGTTTGAGAATCTCCTGTTTGCTATAAGAAAGCTGTCAGGCCAAGTAGGTGTAATATTCTCCCAACCGTCACCACCGATGTTCGGATCAAAAGTAGCATTTTCCTCCCCTGCAGTCTCCAATGAAGTTACCCAAAGCCATGGATCGGATGGAGTTGCACTCAAAGGTGTTGGTCTGGGGTCATTTAACTGCCTCGTTTTCGTATCTATTTCAGCCTGTCCATAGTTTGTAACCTGAACGATATTATTGTTATTATCACTCAAGGTTATGGTCTCACCAGTAGTAGTGAGATTATTAACATTAGCGTCGGTTTGTTCCGGAGGAATTCCTATGCCTTCATAGGCAAAACCTCCAGGTGAATTTTCATACGCACCTTGATTATCTGCTATAACATAGTAATCTTGAGCCGCAATAGTGCCACCGAGTGTAATAGTGTCTGTGCCAAATTTAATCGTCCAGTTTGTTATGTTAATATCAGCATCGTATGGGTTAAATAATTCTATATATTTACCCAGGCCGCCTGCTGTGGCACCGTTCACCTCTGCTTCTACTTCATTTATGTATGGAGTCCTTTCAACACCATAATATGTGTCCGGACTATCTAAATATGTCGTTACAGTGCCGTCAGAATCAATGAAGTCTTTTATATTAACTGCCAGTTGTTGGTGTTCAACATCCGGCACTCCTCCCGCTGTTAAAATGTCTATAATCATCTCTACCTTTTTGTCAGAATCGTAAGTCCCTGTATCAGTGTATGCGCCTTCATTATTTACCAGTGCATTGATGTTTAACGTGGTTGTTGCTGTAGATGTCCCAAGTGTATAGGGCGGACACACTATTGTGTCGGCAGAGTAAGTAGTTAACCAACCTTTAAGTGTTTCCTGATCAGTTTGAGATACAGTATTAGTACCGAAGATATCTTCAAGTCTGCTTGTGTACGAAGAAGTACCCATGATCTCGGCTTCCGTGAGAAGGCCAAAAGGCACATCGTCAATATATGGAGAGATTGGATTGAATTCGTTTGGTTCATCGGTATCTTCTAATGCCTCGTCAACAATTAAATCTCCATCATTGTCAATACCATCCGTTTGAGGATTGGGAACTATTCCCGGATTATCATCTCCAATGGTACCAGGAAGTGTGTCTGTCCCGAATCTTGCGTCAATAATATCACTTGCTGTTGCGATTCCCTTACCAGTTGCCGCCAGCTCAATTATATTAGACAGATTAATCTCAAAAGTTGACCAACCTTCGTTAGAGGTATGTACACCGCCACCTGCCTTGTTTCCGGTTACGTTTATGTTAACCCTTGCCTCACTGTCATCAGTTATTAAAATGGCGTATCTAGCCAGAAGATTACCCGGGAGTCGTATGGCAGTTGTATTTGTGCCGGTTGTAGCGGTTACAGGAAAGTATATCCATTTAGAATCGGGTATACTGTCACCATCATTGTCATAATAACTAGTATCAGAACCAGCAAAAGATGTTATGGGGTTTGCAAGGTCTATATTGCCCGGCATCCATGTTTCGCCAGACCAATCATAGTTTTCATCACCGTTATCGCCATTATATGCAATTGTATCAGCCCCAAACTTGTCCAGTCTTAATACATATAATGCATGTTCCAGTCCTGCCTTTGCGACCGCCTCGCATTTAACACTATCGGTATAATTCCTGGTAGCCCTGGTTTCTATTCGTGACAGTGTGGCGAACGTGATTGCCATCAAGGAAAGGATTGTCAATATGCCGATGACGACCACTAATATATAACCGTTTTCTTTTTTCAGGTCATTCATTTTCTGTCATTCCCGATGAACGTTTCGACTCTCTCTGATTTATCTCTCTGTCATTGCAGCTTTGTGGACAGAGAAACATTATACAAAAACTTGATTGTACAGGAAATCCCATTTTAAACACTTCATTTTTTTCCTCTTGATTTCAATAATTACTTGAGTATTATAATCATATAATTGCTACAATCTACCAGATTGAATACCACAGATTTATACTCCATCAGGAGATGGATACGCTTTCATAAGTAAGTTTGTTTTTACAAGGATGTAAATAAATGAACTATCTTGCCAAATATAGCATTCAAGGAAAATAATCACACAAAGGCACGAAGTCACGAATTCACCCTGTTAGATAGAACTTATCCAACAATCAACTACGTTTATCGTGATTAATGTGTGCTTATCGTACAAAAAACGGTTATTTTACATTATCTAACAGGGGAGCCACAAAGGGTAAAACTGTTATCTTTTGTTCTCCTTGAAGAATTATTGCAAACAAACCAGAGGGTCTTTGCTTCCTCTGGTCGCTCAGAATAACATATTGGCACACCTTGTTATTTTGAGGGAGGATATGGCAGAAGAATCTAATTGGTAAAATTGATGCCCTTGCGGGGCATAATTGTAAAGCCTGGGGTTTCAACCCCAGGGTATAAAGGTACTAATAACCGCACCCTGAAGGGGTGCAAGGAATGAAAGAAAGCAATGGCAAGCACACTCACAAATCTGCTATATCACATTGTATTTACTACCAGGAAGAGACAGAACTTAATAATACCGGCGCTTTCCGTTGAACTCTATCCCTATATTGGTGGGATCATTCGTGAAGAGAAAGGGAAGTTACTCAAGATAGGGGGTACATTAAATCACGTTCATATTCTTGCCAGATTTTCCGCCTCCGTTTCGGTATCTGAAATGTTGCGGCGTATTAAGGGGTCTTCATCAAAATGGGTTAATGAAAGCTCAAAGGGTACTTCGCACTTCGCATGGCAGCGTGGATATGGCGCTTTTTCCGTCAGTGAATCTTCTGTTGAAAATGTGATAAGTTATATTGAGAATCAGGAGGAACATCATAGAAAGATTACATTTGAAGGGGAATTCTTGCTATTGCTTCAAAAACACGGCATTCCCTATGATGAAAAATATATCTGGGATTGATTCTAGCGCCCCTTCAGGGCGCATATTCTTTTTGTTTAATTTTCCTGGGGTTTAAACCCCAGGCTTTATCATTTTGCCCTTTAAGGGCATTTGCGATGTTGATCTTTAAATTTAATTGGGTAAAAATATCATGACAGGGAAGTCTGAAGGAAAAGTTTATGAGGACTCAATAAGTAACTGGCCTGAAGAAGAGAGGCCAAGAGAAAGATTATTGAAATTCGGCCCTCATTCATTAACAAATGCCGAGTTGCTCGCAATATTACTACGCGTTGGCGTAAAAGGGAAAAGCGCTGTTGATCTGGCAAGGCAAATAATCAGAGAAGCGAAGGGCTTGAGGGGCCTTGATAAACTTGAGTCAAAAGAGTTGTACAGTATTAAAGGCTTAAGTGATGCAAAGATTGCGCAAATAAAAGCTTCAATAGAGTTGGGGAAAAGGATTCTTGAAGAATCCAAAAAGGTAGAAGGCATAGCCTCATCGTCAAAGAAAGCATACGATCTGCTTTATCCAAGGATGAGGGATCTGAAAAATGAAGTCTTTAGAGTAATATTCCTCAACAGTCAAAACCAGGTAATAGATATCGTTACTGCTCATGAAGGTACTGTAACGATGAGTAATGTATATGTAAGAGAGATTATCAATCTGGCAAATAAGTTTGGCGCTGCGGCAATGATCTTTGCGCATAACCATCCATCCGGTGAACCTAAACCAAGCAGTGAAGATAAGGCGATTACCGAAGAACTTGTATTTGCAGGCAGGATTATGAAAATAAATGTACTGGATCATATAATAATCGGCGAGGAGAAATATTTCAGTTTTGCAGACGAGGGTTTGATAAAACGTTATAATACAAATTTTGATATGAAAAAATAAAGTTTAATAGTACGCTGATAAACGCAGATTATAAGGATCTATGGCTTCTTGCTGGTTCAATCAATTCTATCTACTTTGATTAATTCTAGTACAAAATTAGCACAAATACTAACTAACCTTATTTAAGATATTCAAGAAAGTTTCTCAAGTAATAACTTGACATACTACTCTTGTATTTATAAAGTAAAATTCTGACATAAATAATGTCTTGTATTAATTGCTAAATAGGATAATGTTACAGTTGTGGTGTTATCTGGAAAGCTTTATAAGAACTTGTTAACCTTGCTACCAAGGAATAGAATAATGACAAAATCACTTTACGCTACATTTGATGGTCACGTTTTTACTCCGGAAGAAAACATTAATTTGTTGCCAAACCGACGTTACCTCATCAGCATTGAAACACCGCCAAGCCAGAAACCTGGCCAAGAAGGTAAGGTTCTTCAACGAATTGCAGCACGGGCTAAGGATCTGGGGATTTCTGATTTAGCCGCCCAACATGATCATTATTTGTATGGGACGGAAAAACAGTGAACGGCTCCCTCTTTTTGGATACCGCCTATATTTTGGCCTTACTAAATTCGTATGATGGGTTTCATCTTCAAGCACGGAAATTGTCTTCTGAGATTGACGTTCCACTGGTTACAACGGAAGCGATTTTAACAGAAATAGGTAATGCTCTTGCCAAGCCTCAGTGGAGGGAATTGGCTGTCGATACAGTGAATGACTTACGGGCAGATGAAAGCGTGGAAATTATTTCAGTCAATTCTGAATTATTCTCTAGGGCGTTTGAGCTTTATTCAAGCCGTATGGATAAGGACTGGGGTCTGACAGACTGTATTTCATTTGTTGTCATGAAGGACGCCAAATTGAAAGAAGCGCTGACGACTGACCATCATTTTGAGCAAGCTGGATTCAAAATTTTGCTGGTTGATAAATGGTATTAAAACAGCCGAAAGCTAAGAAAGGGGTTAAGTAGGCGCCTAATTCTTTCGCGATTTTAGAGTCATGGGTTTCATTAGACAATAATGATGGGTTCACTTCGTTCCCGCCCGGATGACTCGGTAGGACGTCTAACCCATCCTACACAACTGCGTCCTATTATTATAAACTTACACGCCAATGGCATGGTATCCTGCGTCAACGTGGATTATTTCTCCGGTAATTCCGCTTGCTAAATCACTGCATAGAAAAGAAGCGGTATCAGCGACCTCGCTTGTAGTTATGTTCCGTTTTAAAGGTGCCTTTTCTTTCATATCTTCGTACATAACAGTGAAATTTTTCAGCCCTCTGGCTGCCAAGGTTCGCATAGGGCCGGCAGAGATCGCATTGGCGCGAATGTTCTTCGGACCTAAATCAACTGCCAGGTACCTGATGCTGGATTCAAGCGCTGATTTGGCAACGCCCATCACATTATAATTCTTAACAGCTCTTTCTCCTCCGATATACGTAAGCGCTATTACGGCTCCGCCACGAACTTCCATTAATGGCAATGCGCGCCTGCATAACGCAACTAGAGAGTAACAGCTTATGTCCAGAGCAAGTTTAAATCCATCCCGTGAGGTATTGATAAAATCGTCAGACAGGTCTTCTTCCTTAGCAAATGCAGGGGTATGTATCAATCCATCCAGGGCGTCGACATTATTACCCAGTCGCTCAAAAAGTTTGTCTATATCGTCATCGGAAGTGACATCGCATTCCCCAACATCTATTGAGTCTAAAGGTTCGAATAACTGTCTGACTTCATTGCCGAACCTTTCATTTTGATAAGTATAAGCAACCTTTGCACCCTGCTTTGCAAGAGATTGTGCTATTGCCCAACCTGTGCTTCGCTTGCCTGAAATGTTGGCAATGAGTATTGTTTTATTTTGAAGGATCATATTTAATACTCCTACATTAAATGTCTGAAAATATATTTTACCTTACTGTAGTCCTCAACGTTTGATGGTCACGTATGTTTCGCCCGACCAGGCGGCTACCAACCCGACCCGTCCCCGCCAGAACGGATTTGCCCGCCCGGATGAATCCGTTCGGACGGGTCGGGCTGGCGAACGGCATGGCCGGGCGGGTACTCATTCTGGCGGGCAAAATCGCTCAATTTAGGTCTTAGCAGATTCTGAAAGTAGGTATGTTAATTGGAAAGACAAATAAAATCAATAAATATTTTTTCTTGACATTATAACCAAGATTTATCATATCGCCGTCAGTAACATGAAAATGCAGGGGCGTATAATAATACGCCACTACAACCGGATCAACAAAACATGAAAGATTGTTATGGGAAACGAAGGCATCTCATTTAAAGTAAGGAGCCTTATGGCACAACCATTGCGCTCACTCACTCACTCACTCACTCACTCACATATAAACCTCATCTATTAAATTTCCTATCGGTTTTATTCATTACCAAGACTGTTCTATATAATCAAGGGCAGGAAGTGGTTGGGGTTATCTCCTGCATACTTTCGGGTATTTTGCTCAATTTCAAGTTGTTTTTGGAGTGCAGTGACCGTGTCACTGCTTTAATACGCGTCGATATGGTCGGTGCACTCCACATGCTCATCGTTTCGGAAGTCTATTGCCGGTTCAATCTTGCCCGCCTGAACTATTCGGGCAGGCACGCCAGAAAGACGTGTTGGGCTGGCAAGCCTGAACCAGCGGAATTTTTATTTCAAGGACAGAAAGGAGGAGAAAAGCACATTTATGTAAATTCCGAGAGTGTTGAGAAGATGCAAATTTTGATTATCGAACTGAGAGCGATTAAATCAAGTTCAGCCTGGTTATTTTTTAAACAATTATTTGAAAAAGGAGAAAAAATGTTTTCCAAATTAAAAGTTTTAAAAGAACACATTGTCCATAGCATTATCTCAATCAAAAGGAGGGGGGCAAAACATATGCCCCCACTCTTTTTGGATTAATTTTTTTATCACCAAGCCGACTCTTGTCAACCACATACCAACCCCTTCCTTTTCCCCTGACTTTAAAAATATATAGCTTTATCAAGTATAAAGAATATAATGCAAACCTTTTAGTATTGTAATTCAATAAAAGAAAGGGAATATGATGGAAATAGCCCCTGGAATCTGTGTGGGTGATAATATTCGTTTTGGCAAACCGGTAATTACCGGGACACGTGTTCCAATTGACCTTATTTTAGGCAAACTTGCCGGAGGAATGACATGTAAGGAGGTTATGAAGGAATACGAAATCACACATGAAGATATTTTAGCAGTTCTTGACTATGCTGCTAAATCATTCGCTACATGAACATGACCAGCCTCTCGAAAGAGAGGTCTGCCACTTATTCGTACTCCTTAAATAACAATTCGAGGTTTTCTTCTTTGCTTCCTGTCTTTTCTAACGCCTCCCGGACTTTATCCAGGAATTCATATGCTTCATCGATTTTGTCTCTTAAAATTAATTTCATGATCAGGATGCTACTCATCTTTTCTATATCACTGTCTGAGTGGAGTAGCCCCTGTTCCTTAATCTTATTTGAGATTTCAAGTTTCTGGTAGATCATGTCCAGGGAGGGGGTAAGGGTGCCTGTGAAATCATCGAATAGAACATTTTCTTTTGGTATACCCAAATTATTGGCGGCCGCATCAATTACGGTCACAGTCATTGGCGCCGGACCGCATAGATAAAATGTTATGTCGGGGTCATGTGCAAGATATTTAGTGAGCAATGGGCCAATAAATCCTGTATGCCCCAGCCATTTCTCTCCACTCTTGTCGATCAAACCTTGTTCTACAATATTTTTCTTGTGTTCATCTGATGAATTTGTGAAGCATTCCTTGTCCCTGTCATCCATCTCTGATGGGTTGTCTCCTCCAAAAGCGCCTGACATTACAGGTATGAACTTGAAGCTGGCATGATCTTTTTGCCAGTACAGCCATTTCAATATGTAAAGCAAGGGGATATCCTGAAATCGCCTTTCACCCAGGAAGAAGTAGGCATTATCTTTGCGTCCTTCACTGAACCATTGTTCTAATAGCGCCAAGACAGGCGCAAGTCCCGCTCCTCCTGCTACAAAAACTGCCTTGTGATTTTCTTTTTTCAGCAGGAAATTACCATAAGGGCCCGTAAATCTTATCCTGTCTCCAATCCACAAGTTCCATATTGATTTGTCCTGGATGTACTCTCTTACACAGTTAGGCCCAAGGCAGGGGACCCCACCGTCTTCAATTGGTACGCGTGGGTTTATCGGCGCAGATCTTGAAATTAATTTTATTATGTCTTTTTTTATCGTAGCAATTGAATAAGCGCGGTAAAGGTCGACACCGGGTGTGTAAGGGATAAAGTCCTTTCCCGATTCATTACAGAAACATCGTATCTGTTTACCGTATTTCTTGTAATGCTGTTCCACATAATCCTCAGGTAATCCTATTTGTATATATTGTCCGGGAGTAAAATCGAACTTTTGGAATGGAAGCAGACTGATTTCATACTTATCTGAGGTTAGCTGAACCTTTCTGACCACACGGGCAGTGTATTTCTTAACCTGTAATGTTGACTTTGGCAGATATATGTCAATATCTTTGTCTACTCTTAACTGGCATGAAAGCCTTGTATATCCGTCACCTTTACCTTCCTCAAGAAATTTCCTGGTCTCCTCTCTTGCCTTACGGTCGAAATGGGGTATTTCAGTTGGCGAGTATGAACCCATATTGGTAAACAGCTTAATCTTGCACTGACCGCATGTGGCATTGCCACCGCATCCGGAAGGTATATGATATCCCTTATTTTGGAGGGTGTTGAGTAAATTGTTTCCACCTTCTATGTCGAGTCCTTTCGTAAAATCATCGTCACTGTGTATCTTAAGTTTGAGCTTCTTCCCTTTGCCGAAAAGCTGATAGGTTATTTCGCTAAGCCCGGCCATGGATAACATGATTATGATGATGATGCATATACTCAGTATTATTGAAGTAAGCATTTTCTAGAAATTCCTAATTTAATGGTTTTAAAAAATATTTATCGTACCAATACCGGTAAATATTGCCGCCATTATGCCCAGCAATAATATAGCTACAGAGTCTTCATCCCACGAGTTTACAGGGACAAACAGCCTCTGACGTCTCAGCACAGCCAGCCATACGCATACCATTAACCAGTGGAGGCCAAAACCGAAGGCCGTGACCGTTGTAGCCATAAAAGACATTCCCGGGGGAATGGTAAATGTAGAGCTTGCAAGGACAATGCAGTTTACGGTAATCAGCTCCAGAAATTGTCCCATTTGTTCGTATACATGCATAGCGAAACGCCGAAGGAGCACTCCGAGGATTTGTACAAAGGTTGCAATAGTTACGATAAAGACAGTGAGATAGAATATCTTCTCGAGTCTTATGGGAACCGGGGAAATCTCAGAAATATAGTTACTGGCGCCTATCAATACTTTATTGTAAACTATCCAGTTAAGGCTTGTGGATAAGGTAACCACAATGACGACTGCCAATCCCATCTTCCATGCAGCGTCAATCTGTCTTGATTTGTTAAGCAGGGGACAAATCCCCAGAAGTTTACTTAAAACAATACCGTCAAAGAAAAGAGCGCTCAGAAATATAGGTAAAAGAATTATGAATTGGTCATTCAGGGAAGAGAATGCCTTTATATTTGTGACAAGACTGATTATGAGGAGGACTCCTACAGCAATGATTATTATAAGTTTCCTGGATATTTTGAATCCTGATGTCTCTGTTTTTGCAGGGACTTCAACATCCGCAGGCTCTTCTTTTTGTAAACTTTCCTGATAAACAACACCCGTTTTGACAAATAGCGGCCTGAGCATGAACCTCCATAATGCCAGGGCAAAGAAACCCCCCACAGGTGTTATCATCAATACTACTACAGGAAAGCGTTCCGGAAGTATCTGGAAATTCATCAGTGTTCCGAATCCCAGAGGTTCTCTCATAAGGGACAGGAATATAAGCGCTATAGAGTAACCGAGACATGCCTTCAATATTTTCTTCTGTGCATCCCAGAATTCAAAGGTCAGCCCTTCCGAGATTACGGCAAGGACGATACAGTTTGTCGTAATCAGGTCAATGTATGCTTGTATGTTAAAGGCAATTCTGGGGATTATTGCCTGAGCTATCAGGTTGAATACGGTTACGAATACAGAGACGATAATCATCAGGAGCGTAACCTTGTGATGGGTGCCGGATGCTATTATTAATTTCTTAAATGGATAGACAAGGCAAAAGCTGACACAGGTTACAAATACGACACCCATTCCCATTGTAAGAGAGTTCTCTATCTTATTTGTTACCGCCAGCGCTGAACAGAACCCCAACCCTGCTGCTGCTGAAACTATATAGTTATCTCTTAAAAAGAATTTTGATATCTGCCTGATGTATCTTGCCAGAACATTCATCTTTTATCTGCCTCCATTCTTTGCCAGAATATTTCCATCGCTTCGTTAATGATGTTTTCTATTCCCTTGCTTGTATAAGAAGCGCCTGTGATGGCATGTACCTCGTTAGAGCCGACCCTTTCTTTCCCTCTTACGATTGATATCTTTGGCTTCAGCTTTTTTCCGACAAATTGTTTTTTAAATTTGTCTTCCGTCATTCTGCCGCCCAGACCGGGAGTTTCGGCGTGATCAAGCACCTCAATACCTTTTACCGTTTCCAGATCGGGGCTAACGCAGATAAACAGTGAAATATCCGCCGCTTTGTTAAAGCCATAACCAAGCCGTGTGGCGATAAATCCTATACCCTGCAACTTTTCATCCTTATAATACATGAAAAGTTCTTTCACTTTTTTCCCTTCTTCCGTTTGTCCGTTGTATTGGCCTGTTATGGTTTCTACCGTGATGCTCTTTTTGAAGACATTTCTTACATCCTTCTTGTCAACTTTTTTAAGTTTAAGGCTGAAGAATTGTTTTTCTTCGGTATGATACGGGATATTAAAAATATCGAGGACGGATTTCTTAAGTTTTATCTCGTGATATTCGGCTATCCTTGGAGCCGTTACAAAATAAAGCGCCAGCAATATTGTACACGGTATAGCCGTAATAAGGCAGATCGAAAGGACTCGTGTTAAGAATATTTTAAACTCGTTCATTTTACACTCTATATTTCATCTTCAGGATAATGGATTGAATCGGGACGCTGAGAAGATTCATGAGTAATATTGCATACATTATGCCTTCAGGTATCGGTGTGAAATTTCTAATGACGACGGTGATAAGGCCGCAACCTATACCGAATATCCACTTACCGGTTTGGCTGTATGTAGTTGTGATAGGGTCTGTTGCCATAAAGAAAGCTCCAAAGATAAGGCCACCGCTCAAGAGTTGAAATATGGGAGGCGCTACGGTTTTACCGGCTGTTAGAGAGAAAATGGCGGAAAAGATAAATACACTCCCTAAATAAGCAACGGGAATTCTCCAGTTTGCAATCCTTTTCTTACACAACCATATTCCCGTTATAATGAGGGCAATCCTGCACGTTTCTCCCAGGGAACCCGTACCTGCGCCGAACAAAAGCGATAAATACGATGTCACCTCACCAGTTTCCTTGAATACTATCAGAGGAGTCGCATGTGTTACAGCATCCACACCATACATTAAGGATTCAATTGTTGGTATGCCTGTGAATGGTTCCTGCCAACCGGAGACTACCATAGTTGGAAAGCAAATTGTCAACATCAGGCGACCGAACAGGGCGGGATTAACAAGATTATGGCCAACTCCGCCGAGGATGTTCCTGAATAAAATACTAACTCCCGCTCCCACGCCAATTAGCCAGAGAGGCGCCTGAGGCGGCAAGAAGGCGGGGATAAAGAGACAGGTTACAAAACCTCCTTCATTAATTCTCTCCTCTCTGGCAAGTATGACCCATATTACGTCTACTATAAACACGCCCACCACGAAGGACACTATAAGCTTGGGGACAACGCACATAAATCCATAGAAGTATATTGCAGGCACAACCCATCCAAAGAACAGCGCCGCCAGAATACCGCCCATATATTGTTTAACATCCATCGAGCTTCGAATGAACGGCGGGTTTTTTGCCGTATCCTTTGTGCTCCTTATCAGACCATCAGCCGCTTCGAATACCGCCCCGAAAAGGAAATTTACCTTTGGATGTGATTGAATAAACGTCTCGATACTGTTCAGACTTTTATTGAAAATGGTTTCAATGTTTTTAAAGGGTTTTTTCATCTATGTTTTTGTATTACTTTAATGACTTACATTCTCTAATAACCTGAAGCAGTTCCAGTTTTGAAGGACATATAAAACTGCAGAGTCCACATTCTATACATTTCTCCAATCCGTAAAGACGCGCCTTATGTTTTTCACCACGTATATAACAGTGCCAGTAAAGAGCCGGTTCAAGATTTACAGGGCATATATCATCACAAAAATTGCAATATACGCAACGTCTCAACTCTCCCATGAGACTTGTTGTAAAGAGTAATTCGTTGACCCTTAGATAAGGAAAAGGTGTCTTATAGTCTCTCTCTTCCAGTACCACAATATTCTTTACAAACCAGTCAATCTTTTGAGTCAAATCTTCAACTTCAGTGCCATTCAGTGGCCCGTCAAGAAAGACACGATATTTGATACCTGCCTTAACGTGGGGTTCCAATATTCTTTCAACAGGCGTACCGGGCTTGACCTTGAGGATCTTGTTTTCATTCAAACCCGTTCCGGAGATGGATATGAGACGGGTGTTAAATTCGGTTTTCTGGATGTAATGTTCAAAGATGCCAGTAATGGTTTGAGTATCTAATATAAGTATTCCATGATCTATTGTGTTCTGGTCAAAGCCAATATTTAATCCAAGAATATTCTTTACAATCAGGACAGGCGCATCATAAGGATATACCGGTTCCATGGTATGTAAGTGGAGAAATTCCCCTTTTGCAAAAGAGGAATTTCTATTTGCGCTGGCTTTATATTGGTTAAATTCATTAACAAGACCTGTTTCCTGATAGTTAACGACGACATGGCAGTGTGAATCAGGAAAGTACTTTGCCCTTACAGTTTCCAGTTTATTTAAGAAATCAGGTGTCTCATTTCTAAGGATTACCTTGTTGGGAATCGCCCATGGTTCAGTGGGACATAGATTTACTATGATGTGCTCGACCTTTTTGTCAGGAAATGGAAAACTGAAATTATCTACCGGGCCATCATATTTTACGAATACTACGCTCTCAGAAAACTTTGTAGGGTATACTTCTAAAAGATTCAGTCCCTTTTTGTATGCATTTTTGTTTTTTTTCTTTTCAATCATAAAACCACATATTATTTAATGGTTATTGAGTTAACTCAGCAATAAATTGCAAAGTAACTCAAGCCTCTGGCTTGAGTGTTAAATACTACAAGCAGGATGCTTGTGATACAATAACGATACTGAAAGCTGAGTTAACTCAATAACCATTTATTATTTTGTTGGATATAATCCGAATTTTCAACTCA
>MHZA01000167.1 GCA_001828595.1 Planctomycetes bacterium RIFCSPLOWO2_12_FULL_40_19 | reverse complement strand
GAACAACTGGATTCCCATTCCCCGATCTGGGTCGAGGACAGGTTTCATGGGAATGACATAAGGCAACTTTGAAATTCCTACACATAAATTTAAAGGGCAAGCTTCATCAAATACAGATTCGTTAAATTATTTCATTAGCAGCCGAACCTTCAAACAGACAACTCTGTAATTAACCACACATCTTTACTAATACCAACTGATGGCTAAAGTACTTTGGAAACTATAAAAGTGTGCTATAGCACACTTTTGCACTGCCACACTTTTGTGACGTGACACAGTCTTTATCCTAATTTGATTTCCTTTCTCCCACTGCAAAATACAACAAAAAAGATGCTTAAATAATAACATAACCCCTGAATTAAAAGTAAGTTATACATTATAATAAGTAATATATAATAAAGAAATTTACTTCCAGTTTCCGATGGCACATATTTTGTGAAAGAAGTTAATACGAAAAAGAAATCCTCTAATAATATTACTAATGTATAACTGAGAAAATGGGTCACAATTTAACCGTTACAACTTTTAACGATAAATATGAAAAGCCTGAAAGATAGTTGACAAACAGGAAAATACTTCCTATATAGAGCATTCCTACCATAGTTTGGGAAATAAAAACTGTATGTATGGACAAAAAAATACCGAATTCGTACCAAATATTTTATAATCACCTAATAAAATGTTGCCAACCTGGTTTAAATCTTCATGGCAAATCATAAAGGTTGAGAAGGAGGTGTATAATGGGACCTGATAACGAAAAAAGCAGTGGTAATGTCAAAGAAGCTGAAACAAAGAAATTTTACGACATTCATTGTCATGCATTTAACTGGAGCCATCTAAACGTTATAGTCTTTCTAAAACGTTTCAAGATTAAACTATTACTTCCGGCAGGCCCTCTTGTATGGCTCTATAATAAAATTAAACCAGACACAAAAAGAAGATTCCAAAACTTATTATCACTTATGGAAAATGATATAGGCAGCTATTTTCTTTTAACAGAATACTTCTTAAAAAACGGAGAACCTAAAGTCGTTTCTTCAAACAATACGTTTACCATTGACAATGTAACATTTAATAAAATCGTCCTGACTCCTTTGATAATGGATTATGGTTATAAGAACATTGAACAACCTGACATTTTTTATAACAGGCCGCCCAGAAAACCAATCAGAGAACAGGTAATTGATGTGTTTAATGGTATCAAAACTTATTGTGAGAATCAACTGACAGAAGACAAATGGGATGGCAGATTGAAATACAAAGACGACGTTAAGGACAACAAACTGTTTGAAATTTACCCTTTTTTAGGACTCAATACAAGACATTACGATTGTAAAAAGTTAACTGAAATGTTAGAGAAATATTTTAAAAATTATGAGGGCAAACAACAACCTTTGTATGAAAATATGGGTAAGTTCAATGGAGATATAGACGGAGCAGGATTTCGCAGCAATTTCTTTGCTGGTATTAAGGTTTATCCACCTCTTGGCTTTGATCCCTGGCCGGATGATAGCTATGAAAGGAAAAAAGTCGAAATCTTATATGATTGTTGCATCGGAAAAGGCATACCAATAACAACACACTGCAGTGATGGCGGATTTAGAGTTGACGAAAACGCTGATAATTACACGGCTCCGGGAATGAAGTGGAAAAAAGTCCTGGAAAAATACCCTGAACTTAAAATCAATTTTGGACATTTTGGATATCAAAGTAAATTTTTAGGGTTTTTCCCACGAATATGGCCTTTTTCACGAACACAGTGGAGAGATTCAATAATTGAGCTGATGTCAAAATACCCGAATGTGTATGCGGATTTTTCGTGCATTTCACTTAGCGATGAAGAATGTAAACATCTTGAAGACCTGATAAAAGAGAAAAAGAGCGCCAATCCTGAGTTGGAGAGTCGAATCCTTTTTGGATCGGATTTCCTGATCAGTCTTATCTGGACAAACTCCTATAATGAATATTTGAACAATTTTATAACAACAAAATCTTTACAATCCCTTAAAGAGAATTTCTGCTCTAAAAATCCTGAGAAATTCTTGTTTAACTGAAAAAACTCTGAATAATCGTTAATAAAGTAAAGTATGGACAGGTCTTGTTGTCTTTCATTTTCAACGTTATTATGATAATTGCTCAATCATAATATCTTGAAAGAGAGAAAAGGATATGATTTAAATGAAGATTTCCAAATAGAAATTCAGTTTCTTTCGTGCCAACTATTTACTTAAAGGGGAGGGGAGAGTTGAGTAATATAATAGTTTCAAAGCTGTCCGGGAGGCGTATTCGTAACCGGAAGCGCATTCTCATAGTTAATTGCTACTTCGACTATACCCGACTGTCTGTTCCCCGTCCTTTCAAGACGCCGCAGGCTATGGCTCCTGTTTATCTTGCGGGCGCTTTCTCAGACGAGCTTTGTGATATACGCATGTACAACGAGCAGTATAGCGGACCCCTTGAGGACGAGCATCTTCTCTCCTGGCCGGATATGCTGGTCATGACAGGTCTAACATCTGCATTTGATAGAATGTTGCATCTTACCGCCTATGCACGCACGAAAAACGCAAACGTCATTGTTGTTGCCGGAGGTTCTCCCGTCCGTGCAATTCCCAATTACTCTCAACGATTCTTTGATTACGCCTGTTGCGGCGACATAGAAGAAATGAACGAAGTTATTGCAGATGCCTTCGGTAAAGACTACGTTGCCCGCGAGATGTTGCCAAGGTACGACCTGGCCTACTGGACTCAGTCACGAAGAATCGGGTACGCCGAAACCAGTAGAAATTGCAATTTTCGCTGCCCTTTTTGTGTATTGACGGGTGAAGGGGCCAGATATCAAAAATACGACCTTGAGTATATACGAAAACAATTCATTGCCATGGGAAAGAAGAGGCATATTATTTTCCTTGACAATAATTTTTATGGCAACGACAGAAAGTTCTTCCTGGAACGACTGGAACTCATCAGGGAAATGAGGAATGCAGGTTTCTTTCACGATTGGGCTGCATTAGTCACTAATGATTTTTTCTATAATGACGAAAACCTGAAGCTGGTTCATGATGCAGGCTGTTTCGGGCTTTTCACAGGAATTGAAGCCTTTGACACAAAATGGCTCCAAAAGAACAAGGCTCAAAATATACGCTTCCCGCAAGTAGAACTAATCCGCAAAAGCCTGAATGCCGGTGTTGTTTTTCACTATGGGCTCATTCTGGACGTCACCACACGTAGAATCAGTGAGCTTCGTCAGGAACTAGATTTCATCACAGGTACGCCGGAGATTACCCTCCCGGGTTATTTAGTACAACCTATCCCAATCCTGGGCACACCTCTTTTTAAAGAGAGCCTGGCCAAAGGTGACATTCTTCCTGAGACAAAGTTGCGAGATCTGGACAGCGCTACACTGGCGCTGCGACCATTGGATCCCATCGACGAAGTAGCTGACTTTTTACGTAACATTCATAGTTTTTCCGGCTATCGGTCGCGCGTGTTGAAGCATTCACTGGGTTTCTATAAGCGGTATAGATCAAAGCTTTCTAACTTTAAGATGCTGGTTGCCTTGAACAGCAGTTTACTGCTATGCGCGGAGAGACTTGTAACCTCCTGCGGCTGGATTAGCTCTCAACGCAAACGAACCAGGCAGCATACATATATTAGTACAAGAGAACCGCTTGACGACACTTACAAACCGGCATTCCGTGTGGACTCGCGTTATGAAGGCTATTTCAAGCCCACAATGGTTACTGATAAAGACGGTTATCTGGCGGAGGAGCTCGCTGAAGATCTGCTTGTTGCTCAAAAAGTTGCCCGGATAAACAAATAACCTTTGCACTTGAGTTTAATAGGACTACAATATTCTGGTCATTCTTTTGTCACTAATTACATTTTGTATCACCTGTAATTTATCTAAATGAAGATAGCAAGAAAAGAGGGCAAATAAATGCAGACCCTTTTCAAGACTATATTAAAGTTTATTGTAATCTCAATTCTGTTATTGAACCTCATGCTGTTTACACAGGGAAATTCATTTGCTCAGGATGAAAAAACAGGACTTGAAGACATGTTCGCAATCTTTACGGAAGAGCAGATAGTTGTCAGCGCCTTAAAAAGACCCAAAACAGTTTCGAAATCTCCCGCAATAATGAGTGTGATTACTGCCAAACAAATAAAACAGATGGGTTTCAGGACGTTAACGGAAGTTTTAGACACAGTACCCGGTTTTGATATCTCCTTGTCCGAAACAGGAGAAAGAGAGATTGCCGTGAGAGGCATCCTGGATACTAACTCACAAAAAGTAAAGGTCTTGATAGATGGACATTCCATTAATGATGTATGGAGCGGAGGGATTTCCTGGAATTATGATGACCTCGTCGTTGAGAATATAAAGAGAATTGAGATTATCAGAGGCCCCGGTTCCGCCCTGTACGGCCAGAACGCATTCCTTACGGTTATTAATGTCATAACAAAGGATACGGATGATATTGACGGCTTTCAGTTGACAACGAGTGGCGGGGCCTTTGATACTCAGAATTATAATATGTTGTTCGGTAAAGAGTACGGAGACCTGGCGGTTTCCGGATTTTTTGATTTTTTCGATACGGAAGGTCATAGCGAAAAGGTTGAACAAGACGTTCTTTTCCCGGCTGCTTTCTCTAAAAGCCCTGGAAGGTCTCACAACAGGAAGGAAAAGACAGACCTGAATTTAAAGCTGTCCTACAATAACCTGGAAATCAGCGGTAAATATACGAAGAAAAGGAGAAAAGATTATATAGGCGTTGGATATGCCCTTGGTGATGATTCGATAATAAGAAGCGCTTATATGTTTACCGAACTTACTTACAAATTCGCCCTGGGAGAGAAACTAGATATAATACCCAGGGTGTATTACGACCAGTTTAACTACGACCCTTTTCTTGAACAGCGTCCTGATGGCTTCGTAGATAGGTTTGGACGAATCTATCCCGATGGCATACAAGGACAGGTACGACATAAGCAAAGGACTGTCGGCTTTGAAAATCAATTCAATTACAACTTGTTTAAAGGAAATGAATTAACATTTGGATTCCAATATGAGTGGATACACCAGGGCGATATAAAATCCTCTGAGTTTACTTTTAATCCCATAACATTTGCGCCACTAGCCGTACCCCAGGATTTTTCAAAAGACCTTCCATTTACCAGAAAGGCGACAAGGCAGATATTGGCTTTCTATCTCCAGGATGAGTGGAACATTACAAAGGATGTTGATTTAACGGTTGGTGTGAGGCATGACCAGTTTCCGAGATTTGGCGGCACAACCAATCCGAGATTTGGTCTTATATGGCGATTTATAGAAGATGCACATTTGAAACTCCTTTTTGCAACCGCCTTCAGAGCGCCGAATTTCCAGGAGCTGTACCTCACAAATAACGGCACAAGGGCAGGTGATCCCAACCTTGATCCGGAAAAGATAAATACATTCGAGTTAGGACTGGGTTATAATTTCACCAAGCACATAAGAGGCAACATAAATTACTTTTTTAACCGAATAAGAGACAGGATTATCTTAGACACAACACAAACCCCTGACAAATTTGCAAACAGCGGGGGAGCAAGGGTACTGGGAGTTGAGGCTGAACTAAAAGCAGACTATGGAAATGACAATTACGCCTTTGCCAATTATACTTTTCAAAAGGCTGAAGAAACAAGGAATAGAAACCGGCTGCCTGATGTCCCTGTACATAAAGCAAATCTTGGTGTAAATGTAGGATTCTGGAAATATGCCAATGCCAATGTAAATACCTTTATAAGCGGGCCAAGGCCGAGGGAAGATGGCGATACCAGACGAGATATGCCCTCTTATGCACTCGTAAATCTTACGCTTATAGGAAGAAAATTCATGGACAATTTTGAGATAAGAGGCTCCGTCTTTAATCTTTTTAATAAAGGATATGACGACCCCGCCCCAGTAGATACAGTCCCTACCGACTTTCCTCAACCGGGAAGGTCCTTCAATGTTGAATTGCGATACCAATATTGATTGACTATTAGAGACTATTCAATAAATGCAAATTTTATACTGTGATCACAAGGCTTATTTTCCCTGCCGTGTTATATCCAAAGATTACTTTGCCTCAGAAAGTGTGCCATGTCACAAGTATAGCACGGCAAAAGTGTGCCATGTCACACTTCTGTATAACTATCCAAAAGCATAAATAATAAAAAGTTAGATCATAGTTACGTAAGTTCTCATTTGCTGGCAACTTAAAGAATTATGGATTTTGTCAGAAAACAATTATTTTTTCCTCCTTTTGGCATGTCTTTCGTCATATATATTCAGTTTAACTTTTGACTATAGTAAGGTCATTTATTGTTGAGTTACGTTACGAGTCTTGATTAATGATTAATAAAATCCGTATATATTCTGTTTTCATTATTATTCTCTGGACGATCTTCCACAGCGCTTATTGTGCTCATGCTGAAAAGACAGCAGTGGTGATTAAGAGTCAGGACATCTCTGCATATAACGAAGTTGTAAAAGGTTTCCAGGACGAATGTATTCAAAACAGTATCACAATAAAAGCCGTCTATGACCTGAAGGGCAAGATGAAGATCGGACAGAAGACAGTATATAAGATCAGGAATGAGAAACCAGATATTATTCTTACAATAGGAGTTCTGGCTACAACTATAGCAAAAGAGGAAATAAAGGATATCCCTATAGTTTTCTGTATGGTAATTAACCATGAAAGATTTCAACTCTCCGGACTTAACATAACGGGTATTGCCACCGAAATCTCGGTAGAAGAACAACTGAAAGGGTTTCAAACCATTTTATATCCACTTAAGAATATAGGCGTAATTTATGATCCTTCTAAAACAGGGAACCTTATCGCAAACGCTGAAAAAAAGGCGGAGGATATAGGAGTAAATTTAGTTAAATATGAAATTAATTCTTCAGAAGAAGTACCTGAAGCCATAGAAGGTCTGACTGGCAGAATTGATGCCCTGTGGTTATTACCTGATAGCACAGTGATAACCAAGAAATCTTTTGATCTTATTAAATCCACAGCGTTCGAAAAAAAGATTCCTTTGCTCTGTACATCAGATGTTTTTGTGAAAGAAGGAGCCTTAGCTGCCGTGTTTTCAGATTATAAATTCGTTGGAAGACAAGCCTCTCAATTAACCAGAGAAATATTAGAAAGACCATCTCCGGGATCACTCGGCATAGTCAATCCGGACAGCTTTAAATTGGCAGTAAATACTGACACAGCAGAGAAACTTGGAATAGAATTAGAAGCAGTTCTAGGAGAACCACACATAATTGTATATCCATAAACTATTCAATATTGGAAAATAAAATGTTTAAGATTGGAATAAGATTCAAATTTATTCTGTTCACCAGCCTGCTGATTGCAACCATAGGCGCTTCCAGCAGTTGGTTTTTCTTCACCCAAACCAAGAAACAACTTGAAGAAGAGCTAAAGAAACGCGGTTATTCCTTAATATCTCAACTTGCGCAGGATGAGGAGGTCAAAGACTCCATGAGCGTTGCTCAAAAGGCATTCTTTGAAGAACCGATCAGGAGGTTACGCAACCTTGACATAGAACGGGAATTGGCATATTGGCGTGTATTACTGGCTCCAGGTGATGTTCTGCTTGAAGAAGAAGAACCATGGATTAAGACAGAAATCGAAAAGATACCCGCACACAGGAATATTGAGGATATTACTGAGCTTGTTTTTAATATTCTCTTTACGGACAACGGTGAGCAATTTTATAATTTTGTTGTCCCAATTTATGAAAAACGTACAATAGCTGACGAAGAATTTGCTGCACAAATTTTTGGTATAGATGAGGATAATAATAAGACCGAGGAAAAGCTCCTGGGGATCATTCAGATCGGTTTAACCCCTGAACGGATTAATAAAAAAATGCAGACAATCTTGTGGACCAGCAGCCTGCCATTGGGATTTGTAATCGTATTAGTCGGTATAGGGGTTTCATATTTTATCGCAAATGGTATCGTAAAACCTGTTAGACATCTTGTAAAAATAACTGATAAGGTGGCATCCGGAGACCTGAGCCAGAAAGTTGAAATAAGTTCGAAAGATGAAATAGGGTTGCTTGCGTCCAGATTTAATCAGATGACAAAAGGCTTAAAACAACTCATGGATGAAAAAGAAGGCGTCATGATTGAACTAAAAGATTTGAACAAGAAGCTGTCATCAATTAATGATGAGTTAGTGCAGAGAAACGAGCAGTTGAAAGATACACAAGAACAATTAATAAGGACAGAGAAATTAGCCGCTGTAGGCACACTAGCTTCCGGAGTGAGCCATGAGTTAAGAAATCCACTGAGCGCCATAAAGAATGCGGTTTTTCTTTTGAAAAGAAAATTATCCAGGAACGTAATGCCGGACGTAGACGAAAAGGTACTGCAATTTCTTGACATTATGGATAAGGAAATTGACAGGAGCACCAGGATTATTAATGACCTTTTAGGATTCACGCGCGTTGCCAAACCCGCCAGGATTAGATCCGACATTAGAATAGTTATTAATGATGCTCTGTCGAGAGTAACGATAGCTGAGAACATAAAACTATCCAAAGACCTTCAATCCGATTTACCCATGGTAACAATAGACGCAAATCAAATTGGCCAGGTGCTTATAAACCTGATTGAAAACGCATGTCAGGCAATGACAGATGGCGGAAAATTGCAAATCAGCACGAGAAAATCAAAGACTTTCACGGAAATTGAAATAGCCGATTCAGGATGTGGTATTCCTGAAAAAGAGATTAATAAAATATTCGATCCGCTATTTACGACAAAACCCAAGGGTATAGGGATGGGTCTGGCCGTATGCCATGGAATAATTGATAAACATAACGGAACTATCGAGGTGAAAAGCCGGGAAGGCAAAGGAACAAATATGATCATAAAACTGCCACTAGAGGATAAAGATGCAGGAACAGGCTAACATATTAGTAGTTGATGATGAACAGGGAATAAGAATAACCCTGGCCGGAATCCTGGAGGATGAGGGATACAATGTTGTCGTGGCGGAGGATGGCTACAAAGGGATAGCGGCGGCGGAAAAAACGAAATTCAAAATTGCATTCATAGACATGAAAATGCCTGGAATTAACGGCATAGAAACGTTTAAAAGAATCAAGAAGATCAGTCCTGATACTATTATATTCTTTATGACCGCTTTTATTACTGAAGACCTTTTGAAGGAAGCGGTAAGATTGGAAACACAAGCAATACTTTATAAGCCGCTGGACATAGACTTAGTCCTGAAAGTTATAAAAAAAGACATGATAAAGACTAATATTCTTGTAGTTGATGATGACTTTTCCATCCGTGAAACGTTAAAAGGGATACTGGAAGACAAGGGATACATGGTTTCTTCTGCTGAAGACGGACTTACCGCAATAGAAATGGCTAGAAAGATACACTTTGATATTATGTTTGTTGATGTAGTAATGCCGGGGATAGATGGGTTTCAAATGCTTGGCGAGATCAAAAAGATCAGCCCATGGACAAACGTTATAATAATGACAGGGTACGATATAGAACATCTTGTTGAGAGGGCAACCTCTCTTGGAGCTTACAGATGTATACCTAAGCCTATAGACGATATGGACAAATTATTACAAATTTTACAGGCTATAAAGGAAGATACAATACGATCCGATATTCTTGTGGTTGATGATGAATTCTCTTCCCGTGAAACACTAAAGGGAGTTTTGGAAGACAAGGGATACAAGGTTTCTACCGCTGGAGACGGTTTTACAGCGATAAAAATGGCAGGGAACACCCATTTTGATATGGCGCTTATTGATGTCGTAATGCCGGGGATAGATGGGTTTCAAACACTTGGCGAGATCAAAAAGATTGATCCGGAAATAAAGGCAATAATGATGACTGGTCATGACGTAGAACATTTTGTCGAAAAAGCCATCTCACTGGGAGCCTTTGCGCATTTATCCAAACCCATTGATATAGTCGAACTATTACAACTTACATTTAGCGCTATAAAAGAATAAAATAAGATAAAGTTAAAAGGATATATAAATATTGAGAAATTGGGAAAATCCTTTAATCCCTAAATTCCTAAATTTAATTTTTTTAAGACCAAGACATGGATGTCAATTCCTATAAACAAGACAAACCAAAAGTTATGGTAGTAGATGATGATGAATCGATTCTTAAAACTACCGGACTTATACTGGAAGAGGAAGGTTATCAGGTCGAACCATGTTCAACCGGAAAGGAGGCAATAGATAAATTAAACAAAGATATCAATGCTGTGGTTTTAGACATAAATATGCCGGACTTAACGGGACTGCAAGTATTTAAAAGAATCAAGGCAAAAAACCCGTATGTACCTATAATCTTTCATACAGGTACTATTGTAAGACAGGAGGAAAGAAGGGACTTAAGGAGACAATTCAGGCCTCATGCTTACGTCCAAAAGGGAGGCGATCCTGAACAACTCCTGGATACGGTAGTAAGCGCTGTGGAATCTTATGGAAATATCCTTAGAAATGTTAAAATTAGCGAAGAACTTTATAGAGAACTCAAAAAAAGCTCGGACATTATAAAGACAAACATAGAAGGCACCATCCATGCCATGGCATTGACTGTGGAGATGAGAGACCCTTACACTGCCGGACATCAACGACAGGTAGCTAACCTTGCCAGCGCAATAGCAGGGGAAATGGGTATCCCCAGGGAACAGATTGATAGTATTCACCGGCAGGAACTATCCATGACATAGGAAAGATGCAGGTACCTACTGAGATCCTCAGTAAATGCGGCAAATTAACAGAACTTGAATTCGATATGATTAAGACACATTCACAGGCTGGCTACGACATATTAAAGACAATAGAATTCCAATGGCCAATTGCTGAATTTGTACTTCAGCATCATGAAAGGATGGACGGCTCCGGCTATCCATCAGGTTTAAGCGGCAATAATATTCTCATGGAGGCCAGGATTCTTAGCGTAGCTGACGTTGTGGACGCCATAGTCCCGCACCGGCCATATCGGCCTGCACTCGGTATTGACAAGGCATTAGAAGAATTGTCAAATAACAGGGGGATTCTTTACGATTCTAATGTAGTGGATGCATGCTTAAACATTATTGCTGACAACAGGAGAGAAAATAGTGAATAGGGTTGTCAATCAAAAAGGTGACAAAAACTCCGGCAAACACAAACCGGACAAACCTATAATTATGATAGTGGATGACGAAGATACGGTTCTTAAAATGACGGAACTCATACTGGAAGAGGAAGGTTATCAGGTCGAACCATGTTCAACCGGAAAGGAAGCAACAGATAAATTTAACGAAAGTATTAATGCCGTGATCCTGGATATCAGTATGCCCGATATGACAGGACTTGAAGTGTTTGAGAAAATCAAGGCAAAAAACCCTTACGTACCAATAATATTTCACACAGGCAGCTTTACTCATAATGACGATAGAAGGGATATAAGAAGACAATTCAGGCCGCATGCATACGTTATAAAGGGAAGTGACCCTGAACAACTGCTTGATACTGTGGCAAGTGCGGTAGAATCTTATGGAAATATTTTAGAGAATGTTAAAGTTAAAAGGCCGAAGCCTTAACTCCTTCCTGGATTTTACCATTCCCGCCCGTACCGAACGGTACCTGCCCGAACCTGCCCGAACCTGCCCGAATAGGTACAGGCGGGTAGGTACCCGTCCCCGCCAGAAAGACGTGCCCGCCCGGATGAATTCGTTCGCCAGCCCGACAAATCCGTTCTGGCGGGGACGGGTCGGGCTGGCGAACGGCGCCCGCCCGGGCTGGCGAACGGCGCCCGCCCGG
>MHZA01000166.1 GCA_001828595.1 Planctomycetes bacterium RIFCSPLOWO2_12_FULL_40_19 | reverse complement strand
AAAGGTGCATCATGGTATCAATAAATATTCCAAAAGTCAATGAATAACGTGTGTTTTATTCCTTTATAGAATATTTAGTTCTCTTAGTTTAATGTATAGTCTTTCAAAGTTAGTGTAAATGGTTACCAAATATACGTTCCATAACGGTATTTGGGTCAAGGTTTTTAATAAAGAGAAAAACTTGTCCAGATAATAAGTGTTGTCTTTACAATGGCTTATACTGTAAGTCTGCCCTGAAAAACATTTTTATAATACCAAATAGCTTTCCTTGTTTATAAAATAGAATTTAATAGTTATGGGTATTAATGTGTGTAGTATGGAGAAAATGTATGATTCGTGAAAGCAGGATATGGTTGTTTGTGTTGTTGTCGATGGTATTCATCGGATGTTACGCAACGATTGCGCAAGTATTGATAATCCGGGAATTTATGGTGGTTTTTTTTGGTAACGAACTTTGCCTTGGGATAATTCTTGGTACCTGGCTTTTTGGTGTGGCATTTGGGGCGGCGACAGGGGGAAGGATTGTAGACAGATTAAGAGAACATGCCTCTGTATTCATATTCGTAATGGTATTAATGTGTGTAATCCTTCCTCTGGAATTAATTTTAATCAGGGTATTAAGGCATATACTCAATGTGCCGGCAGGTCAGTACATTCCAATATTATCATTACTGTTTTCATCTACAATTATTATTACACCATTCAGTTTTACTATTGGTCTGATATTCCCACTTGCATGTAAAGTGGTTCGGGGATTTACGCGGGATACAGCTACGGACATTGGTTTTATGCATATCCTGGAATCCATTGGCAGTCTTATAGGTGGTTTATTATTTACGTTTGTTCTGATTTCCAGGTTTCAACCCTTAACGATAACGCTGATTCTTAATTGCCTTCTGTTCTTAAATATCATCCTTATGCTTTTATTCTTTGAAAATAAATTTTTTAAGAGAGGGAAGTCTCTTGCATGCCTGTCACTTTTTCTTATCGCTTTCATATTACTGGCTTCAGGTGTAGTCAATAAGATTGATAATTATTTTATAAACGTAAGATGGCGCTCTTCTAATCCGGATATAAAACTTTTAGAATCAATAGATTCGAGGTATGAGAATATTGTAATTGGCGTCAGGGATGACCAATACAGTGTATTTGGAAATGGGCAGTATAATTTTGCCTTTCCTGATGATTATGAAAATTCTCAAATAGCTCATCTGGTAATGACGCAGCATCCTGCTCCAAAGAGGGTATTGCTGATAGGGGGTGGAATGGGCGGCTTAATCAGGGAGATGCTGAAACATCCGGTTGATGAACTGCACTACATTGAACTTGACCCTGTATTGATAGAATCGACGAGGAAATATTTACCTCCGGATGAAATAAAGGCTTTGTCGGATAAGAGGGTAAAGACATTTCATGTTGATGGAAGATATTTTGTCAAGAGAGCAAAGGCGGAGAGGAAATATGATTTAATATTTGTAAATATTCCAGACCCGTCTACGGCATTTCTTAACAGGTTTTATACGTTACAGTTCTTTCAGGAAGGGAATAATATACTCAAGCAAGATGGTGTTCTTGCGATAGGGGTTTCGTCTGCAGTAAATTACCTGGGAGATGAAGTGGGTAATTATACAGGTTCTATTTATCAAACCCTGCATAGCGTATTTCCTCACGTAATCATCTCTCCGGGGCAGACAAATTACTATTTTGCAGGCAACTCATCTGACACGGCTACATTTGATATACAGGAATTAACTAAACGTTACGTTGAACGTGGAGTCAAATCTGAATTTTTTTCTGAGTATGTATTTTATACTCTTCTGCAGCCGGAGACGGTCAGGTTTATCACGGAAGAGGTTAAGAGCAGGAAAGGTCTCAAGGTGAACACTGATACAAAACCTGTTACTTATTTCTTTAACCTTATGTTATGGGACAAACTTTCCGGCAGTCAATTGGGAAGTATACTTCAATGGCTTGAAAGAAGTCATTTAAAAACATTTTTAATTCCTGTTTTCGTATTCCTTGTTTGCAGGATTGTGTACGTTATTGTTTTTAAACGTAGTTTGGATGTTCAGCAAAGATTCAACAGCATCGCTGCTGTTGCAACAACGGGTTTCGCCGGGATGGCATTAGAAATTATTCTGATATATGCATTTCAAAATATATATGGATATATGTATGAAAAGATAGGGCTGATTATTGCGGTGTTTATGTTCGGCTTAGCTATGGGAGGCGGCATTAGTAACAAGTTGATATTGCAAAGAACAAATGCCGGCGAAAAAGGGTTTTCAAACAAGATCAGTGAGAGGAAGGAGAAAGACTGGATAAAGATACTCATAGTTTTGGAAGCCGTAATAGTGGCCTATGCCTGTATCATGCCTTTAATCTTGAATCAGCTTTCTTTCCTGTTCTCTAATTCTGAATATCTGTTTATGCTCCTGGTAGTAATTACGGGTGTACTTACCGGCCTCGTATTCCCGATATCGAGCAAGCTGTATTTTCTGCGCAGAGGTGAGCTGGGCGTAACCGCAGGAACGATTAACAGCGCAGACCATGCAGGCGCTTTTATTGGCGCTATGCTTACCGGTGTGCTTTTTGTCCCCATATTTGGGATAACCGGGTCATGTATAATAATAGCAGGGCTGAATCTGATGAGCCTGTTATTTTTAATGTTCCATTTTTCTCAGAAGAGGAGAATTGGTGATTGACTATTGAATATTGCCAGTATTGAAATTTTATTATAAAACAATATTCAAATCTGTGAAATCTGCTTTATCTGATGTTTCGGTGTGTCCTCACACCGAAACCACGACAATTTGGGAATGCTCCTTGTATCATATATCCTTACCTTTTAGAACTATGCCCATCAAGGAAACCATTCCAACTAATTCACCGTTTTCCATAACCGGCGCCCAGGATACATTGAAGTTTGTAAGAAAGCGTGCGGCGTATGTAATCGGCATGTTTACATCAACCGTCAATACCGGCTTAGTCATAATCTCATAAGCATGGACGTCATCCAATCGTTTCCCTGCTGCGATAACCTTTCGTGCAATGTCTCTTAATGTAATTAGTCCATATACGTCCTCATTGTTCCTGGGCCTGACCAGTATAGTCTGAATGTTCTCCTCCTTCATGATACTCAAGGCATCGGATACCTTGGTAATCCCGTGAATGTTTGCAACATACGCATACATAACGTCCTTGACTCGTTCTACCATTTCTTTCTCCTTAGTATAAAATATTTAAATATATTTTTCCTGAGCTGCTTTTTCAAGAGCCTCCATCTGACTTTCTGTGCCGATGACCCTGTCAACTATCCATGAAAATGCCATACCGCGTCCTTTTTTAAAATTACCTGCCTTGTAAATAGCGTCCATGATAGAGTTAGCATGGAAATCTTCTACTATGAACAGAAGAACTTCCCGTTGTTGTTCCATTTGTAAACCAAAAAAGGTTTTTTGTTCGCGTATGCCTTCTCCCCTGGCATTAAGGATTGTGACGCCTGTGGCGCCGGCATCTTTTGCCGAGGAAATAACCGCTTCCTGATGTTCCTGCTCCACCATTGCTATTATTACTTTAAACCGCATAAACTTTTCCTCCAAGAAAAAATTAAAAAGATAAGAATAAAGATGGATTCGGCCTTTAGTCCTTCCTGCCAGACTACGGGCGGGAAGCGAATCCACCAATAATAGAAAGTTTCAGGTTTCTTTAAAGCCTTTCCTTCTATTTCTGTTTGCAATCCATTCCGCTATTGTGGCATAACCCAGTACCGTTATAATCGGGAATAAAGAGGCAAAAGCGATAAGTCCAAAGGCGTCAACGATAACAGAACGTCCCGGGACATTAGATGCCAGCCCTATTCCAAGCGCTGCAACCAGTGGAACAGTAACGGTGGATGTGGTAACTCCTCCCGAATCATAAGCCAGAGGAATAATCATCTTTGGTGCAAAGTATGTCTGGCAAATGACAACTATGTATCCTGCAATAATATACCAGTGAAGGGGCGTTCCGGTAACTATTCTGTAACAACCGAGAGAGATGCCTATTGCCACCCCAAGAGCCACTGCGAGACGGAGCCCCCAGGATGAAATAGCTCCGGTTGAGACTTCTTCCGCCTTAAGGGCTACCGCTATTAATGCCGGTTCCGCAATAGTAGTAGAGAAACCGATAAAGAATCCAAATATATATGTCCAGAAATAAAGTAAAGGGTAAACGGTTCCGGTCTTTTCGATCTTTTCAAGTAGTGGAATGTTTCCTTTTGCCAGAAAATCAGGGTTTGTCAGTTGCCTGGACATCGCTTCTCCGAGAGGGAAAAGACCCTTTTCCAATCCGATCATAAATATGGCTAACCCAATAACTACCAGAAAGAACCCATACGCCAGCCTGCCGGGGTTGTCAATCTTTTTTCTGATAACAACCAATTGAAAGAAGAGAATCACTCCAATAATCGGGAGGACATCCTTGAGTGTGTCAAGCAACACATTTGCCGAGTGATAAATTAAATCCATTTATTTGCTAGTAAATAATTATTCCATACAGCATGACGAAGAACATAGGGGTCAGGCTTGCAAAGGCAATCAGTCCGAAACCGTCGACTATGGGGCTTCTTCCTCTTATACAGGTAGCCAGTCCCACCCCAAGGGCTGCTACTAAAGGCACGGTGATAGTGGACGTCGTGACACCCCCGGAATCATACGCTATTCCAACAATCTCTTTTGGGGCAAAAGCGGTAAGGATGATGATGAAAATATATCCTATAATAATAAACCAGTGGATTGGCCAGCCTTTGACTATACGGAGAACTCCTGTGGAAATGGCCGATCCTACTGAAAGAGCGACAGTTACCCGAAGCCAGAAAGCATAGCTTTTAATCGATTCGTTAGTATGAGGAATGGCATTAGCTTCAGCCGCTATTTCACCGGCTTTTTTAGCTACGGCAATCAATGCCGGTTCAGCTATCGTAGTGGAAAACCCGATTGCAAACCCAAAAATAAGCAGCCACCAGATATTTCCCTTTTCAGAGAATTGGAAGGCCATTTTCTCGCCAAGCGGAAACAAACCAATTTCCAGACCTTGTATAAAGAGGAATAAGCCAATTAACACAAAAACTAATCCGGAAATGGTGGCAGCAAGGTCAGGAAAGGGTTGTTTAATTACAAATAGCTGAAATGCAGTGACAACAACCAAAAGCGGTAAGATGTCTAAAAATACGCTAAACAGATTTTTGACTAAATTAAAAAGAAATGAAATCATGGTAACAGATTGTGATAAGTGTAATTAACATTGGAATTTGTTTCGAGTTTCGGTATTCGTGTTTTCGGATTTTAACTGTTAAAATTACAAGAACTTATGCTATAGGGACCAACATGTTGGTCGTTTTGGCACTTTAAGCGCCTAGACTAATGCCATACCCCTGGTATTGGATGTTTGCAATTACCGCATTCATTACCATTCAGTGAATACTGAAGAATTGTGAATCCTACTCTTTTTATGAGCACTTCCTTGCAGCCCGGACAATAGGTGCTCTCACCGGGATGCCCGGGTACATTACCGGTATATGCGAAGTTCAGGCCTGATTCTATCGCTATATTTCTTGCCTTTTCCAGTGTCTTTGTCGGAGTAGGCGGCAGGTTCTTTATCTTGTATGTAGGGTGATAACGTGTGAAGTGAATGGGCACATCAGGGCCAAGATTTTCGTTTATCCATGAGCACATATCCCTAAGCTCTTTTTCACTGTCATTAAGTGTTGGTATTATAAGCATAACAACTTCGAACCATATACCTGTTTCCTTCAACGTGACCAGGGTTTCAAGGACAGGCTTTAACTCACCACTGCATGTTTCTTTGTAAAACTTTTCTGTAAATGCTTTAAAATCTATCTTGACAGCGCTCAATTCGCTGCAAAGTTTAACCAGAGGTTCCTTCTTAATGTATCCGTTAGAAATCATAACACTTCCAACACCTTCACGTTTTCCAATCTTGGCCGTATCGTACATATATTCATAAAAAACCACAGGTTCTGAATATGTATAAGCGACAGTGTCACACCTTTTCTCTTGTGCAAATCTTATCACTTCTTCGGGTGTGAGTTTAATGTTGTTTACCTGTTCGGGTCTGAATTGGGAAATCTGCCAGTTCTGGCAAAATTTACATTCTATATTGCATCCTGCTGTTGCTATCGAATATGCCCTTGTACCGGGCAAGTAGTGAAATAAGGGTTTTTTCTCGATAGGGTCTGCATTTAAAGAACATACGCGGGAATGAACAAGTGTATAATACCTGCCATCACGGTTTTCTCTTACACCGCAGTAACCTCTTTCCAGATCTGCTACTTTGCACCCTCTCGGACACAGCTCGCATTCTACACGAATATCAGGAAGCTGCTTGTAATACATGGCCTCTTTTACAGGAAATTCTTCTTCATCTTTTCCTGAGGCATTGACTTGAGAAACAAAAGGTGCATAACCAGTACAAAGTGCGCAAGTCCCTGCAATGCCGGTTCTTAAAAATCCTCTTCTTGAAATCAATTATTCACCTCACTTTTAGGTTATACCAAAATTCTATTTTATTTATCATATATTGTCAAGCTGCTTGTAGAGACTGTCTAATTTCATCAGCACAGAATCTAACATCATAGGTTGACAGCATATTAGCAAAGTGATACACTTTCCTTAAATTTACTGTATATTAAAAAGGAAGAGAATTTCTTGTATTCATGACATTAAATCATTTTTGAAAGGAGGGGTGTGAAGGATGAAGACTAAAGTATGCTATCCCGGTTTCTTACTTGTTTTTATTGTGTGCGTTACTTTCACAAATGTTTCTTATTGTATTGAGTTAAATCCTGCGAAAGAACAGATAGAAGATGCTATTAAACTTGGAGAAACTAATCCGGGGAAGAAAATCTTTGAAGCAGTGTTCGTTAAGCAGGCAATATTTGGAAACTGGCCTAATTACGGCGGCGGCATGGTAAAGACCAAGCTGGTTAATCTTGCCGTAATGGCAGCTATGATGAGGGAGGCGAGAAAGACTTTAAGCAAAGAAGATGCGCTCGGAATGATGGAATCAAATGAATTGACAATCAGTTATAGAGGAGGCGATGATGTTTTTAGAATCAAATTGGGGCAGGGTGGAAGATTGATAGAACCGACAAAGATGATTAAACCTGAAATGGGAGGCAAGGATCCAAAGGAACATGCCGTCTTTATCATGGCCAGCTTTCCGTATTCAAAACTCGATCTGGATGCGAAAGCTACGATTATGGTTATAAAGGATTTTGGAGAAGAAAAATATGAAGTTGATTTTTCAAGGATTAAGTAAATCTTATTTTTAGAAGAGGGAATATTTTACTAAACTAAAGGGGATAAGTGAATTTCCAGAAACATGTACTAATATTAATTACACTTGTATTTTTTTCTATTGGTTGTACAAGCGCCAATTTTGCAAAGATATCTATAAATGAGTATCTGCCGAAGAGTGAGAGCGCTGTGTTACCGGTATTAACAGGGGATTCTGATTTGATCTATGAGAGAATTGGAGTAGTCTTTGTTTACGGAGGAAAAACACTGACAAAAGAACAGATAAACGATAGTTTGAGAGATCAGGCTGGAAAGGCGGGCGCCGATGCTATAATTTTCGCCAGATATAAAGATATAGAGTCTTCCAGGTATTTTGAATCTTATGGAAGCGCTTTTGTAGATTTTAATTGGGCAAAGAAACACGGAAGAGGCAGTTGGTTGATGAAAGGGAAGCCGGTTGGAGCCGGTCTTGCCATAAGCTACAAGGATTCAAAAAATAACATTAAGAATTTGAACATCAAAAAGGGGGAAGATTAAATGCCAATCGTAAAACAATTAACAATTCTTCTTGAAAATAGTCCCGGTTCACTGTCAAATGTATGTTCTGCGCTGGCCAGTAAAGACATAAATATCCTGGCAATGTCGGTACTGGATACAATAGATTCAGGACTCATCCGCATGGTAGTTGACGATCATGAACATGCGGTAAGCATTCTTAAAGAGGCGGGGCTTAATGTGATCGAAACTGACGTACTATCGCTGGAAATGACACATAAACCTGGCACCCTGGCAGAGATAACCAAACAACTCTCTAAAGCAAGGATAAATATTGAGTACGCCTATGTCAGCGTTCCTCCTGGTGATGGACAATCCATGGGCATCTTCTGGGTATCAAATCTGAAAAAAGCGTCAGAGATGCTTGAGGGGTGAGTATGATCAACAGTATGAGGATTTCCATTTTAGGTCTTTGATGTAGGAGCGAACTGCCGTTCGCCCCTACTTTGACCTTTTACTGTGAGGTAACTTAAGACAGGTTAAGGGGCAAAGGGGTCAAGTCTGTTTATGGCTTAACTGCAAATCTCTTTTTATCTTATCAACTTGTTTTTTCAGTTTTTTATTGCCAACCAGATTTGCCTTATTCATACAGAACCACCTCCTTTCCAGCCGCCGCGCAAAATAGCGTCTAACGCCAGAATTCACCTGCCACGAACAACAAGCCGATATCTTTATGATAAAAGAAAACTTTTGGTAGCAAAAGGAGCTACCGAAAAAAAGCACAGATGTTCGTGGTCAGGTGGAATGAATTGTTATACTCTTTCTACAAAATTGAATATTGGAACTTCAATGGTTCTCGCTGGTTGAAATTCGTTTCTGGCAAACCTTAACAAATCATCTGTAACAGATGGTGAATAAGTTTTTTCACCACAGCTAGTACAAACCTCCGCAGGTACATCTTCTACGAATAGATATTTATCTTCATCCTCGTATGTGAAGGTCACATTTTCCTTTTTTAATTTACCACCACAAAACACACATTTCATATAAAATTACCTCCTTATTTTACAATTTATCCATTCTTCCGGGTCAGGGTCATATACAGTAATTATCACTACTGATGATGGAAGTGATAGTTGCACATGAAGATCTCTACCGGTATCAGTTTTTCCATATATTAGACAACTTGGAGAATATTTATCATCGGGATATTCTTCTATAGTTTCACCTGCCAATACCGTCTCTTCAATCTCCGCCCTATCTATCGATCATTTAATCATACGTTTTACCGCATGGTCTGAAATACGATAATCTCCATTTAATATTTTATCCCGTTTTGGTTTAATTTTCATATTTTTTTATTTATTGTATAACGCTCGCTGTCCGCGTTGATGGCGTTGTTGGACAGCACGGTCAATAGCAACTGCAACTGGTCTGCTCATGAATCTATTTCCAGTTCCGATCGTATGCGCGTCCTTGCTAGGGGGACGAGCTTATTGAGCGCATCGTTTGCATCCTGAAGATTAGAGTTTTGTACGGCACCAATGAAACTCTCCATATGCGATATTTCATCTTCTTTTCCGTAAAGTTAAAACTTGCTCCGTGCGTGTTCAAGTTGCTGAAGAAACCCCGGCTGAGTAAATGGCGCACCTCCAGATTTCTGAATCGCAAACCATACGGGGAGAAACGATTCCAGCGCATTGAGTCGGAAGTCCAAGCGACGTTGCGCAACATCCTTGCGGCGTTGAAATAGTCCGTTTACGAACCATCCAATTGCTACGAGACTACCGGCAAGTAGTGCGGAAGCTATAGAAATCCAGTTGTCCAAAGTCACGTCAGAGGCTCCTTCTCTTGTGATGCCCAATGCGGAGTTGAGGAGCAACATTGAAAATGTTGTCTGTTCAAACGACTTGTTCGCCCCGACTGAGGTGGCATAAACCGTTGCTCCTCAACTCCGCATTCGCACCGCCGAAGGCGAGGCGAACAAATTATTATAAAGTTTCTGGATAACACCATTATTGTAATAATATCCTGAAAAGCTACGTTATTGCTTTCTGGAGAAGCGTCTGGAAAGTTCATGTAACACAAACATAATTTCAAGATGCGGCATAATCTTTGTTCTGCTTGAACTGAATGAAACAGAATAATAATCCATATGTATTATTGAAGTCAAGGTAAAAGAGGTATTATGTGAATGAAGAAAAACAGGCGATAGCTTATTACCTTATCATGCTGAGATACATAATTCACCAAAGGTTGTGATATAATGATTTATAAAAGTTTCTTTAACTTGCCTGCCAGAAAGAAGGAGCCGGTTATGCAGATCAGGTCGTCTTTCTCTGCGATTCTTTTGGCTTCTTTCAGCGCTTCATCAATATCTTCTATAACCATTGGGTTTTTGCGGTAAAAACGTTTTGCCGTAACGGCCATTTTCTCAGGTTCCGCTTCCCGGGGATTACCTGTTCTTGTAAGGATTAAGTCGTCAGCAACAAAGGCTATTTCTTTAAGGATGCCTTCAATATCCTTGTCTGCTGACAAGCCTATTACCACTATTAATTTCTTAAAAGAAAAATTCTCTTTTATTGATTCCCTCAATATCTTCATTGAGGATACCGTGTGTGCCGTGTCCAGTACTATCAATGGGCTTTCTGATATTACTTCAATCCTTGCCGGGCACTTAACCTTTGCCAGTGCATTTATGATATTCTCATTATTGGTTTCTATTATGCCGTTTTCTGCTAATACGTCTAAAGCTCCTATTGCTGTAGCACAGTTTTCAACCTGGTGCCGTCCAACCAGGGGTAAAAAGATATTTTTATAAATATTTCTCCATGTCCTTATTTCATATTCAGTTCCATAAAATCCGTTCCTCTTAGTTACTTTAATATTGTTAATCAGGATATCCTTCCCAACGAGATACAGGCGGGCATTCTTTTCCTTACATGTCTTTGAAATTACTGAGAGGGGTTCCGGTTCCTGTGCTGATGAAATAACGGGAACACCTTCTTTAATTATTCCCGCCTTTTCGTATGCAATCCTGTCCAGCGTATGCCCCAGCCTGTCCGTATGGTCATAGCTAACAGGTGTTATCACGGAAATCTCAGGCAATATAATATTAGTCGAATCCAGTCTTCCCCCCATGCCGACTTCCAGGACTGATATGTCTACTTTCTTTCTTTCAAAATAAAGAAATGCAATTGCGGTGACTATTTCAAAGAATGTGGGCATAAGAGTGGGATTTTTGAGCATTATTCTATCTACATACGGTTTGAGCCTGTTAATTAGTTCTACAAACATATTCTGAGAAATCATTCTGTCGTTGACCTTCATCCTTTCCTCCAGATATATGAGATGAGGCGAAGTGAAAAGACCGGTTTTCAGTCCAAGTTCCTTCAAGATAGAGGCAATGATGATGGACGTAGACCCCTTGCCTTTGGTGCCCGTTATGTGGACACATCTTCTCTTTTTATGAGGATTCCCCACGAACGCCATCATCTCTTCCATCCTCTTGAGATCAAAGCTGGAGGAGTCGTATTTATACTGTGTAAGCTTTTCGTAATCTATGGTCTGCAGCAGGAATTCTTTTGCCTGCTTATAAGAATTGAAAGGTTTGGATTTCATTGAATATATTAATTTTTAAGTTAAACGGGACACACCCGCCAAAAGGCACGTTGGACAGGCATCTGTGTCACAATTATAAAACGTTTTTTATGTAAATTGTATGTTAAAGATTTTAATTGCCGGCAATGATATGTTATCATACTTCTTTAATATATCAAGAAGGAGGAAATATGATTAAGTAAATGTACCCTTATCTTATCTCATTGTTAATGCTGTGTATTGTACATAACATCAGGGTTCAGCGGCGGCCATGCAGTTCGCTGGAATGATTGGTTAGGCGATTCTTTCTTTGATGTTCTTACGTAATACATATATAATACCGAATAGATGAAGTCATTGTCGATTTCACAGAACAAGCTCTAAATAGCCTCCCTCCGCGTAAAGTATTTGAACTCAGGTATGCTATATCACCACAATCATCAGGTGTTCTCCGATTCAACACCTGCTATGTCGTGGATGTTTTTGAGCCATGCAGTCAGCATATATATTTAGAATTTTTGCCTGAGTATCGGTCATTTTGACGTTGGTCAGGCAGATCACAGGAGAATTTTATGTCATTTGAAAATTTGGGTCTTCGTCCGGAAATACTGACCGGAGTTAAATTTCAGGGTTATATTGAGCCGACACCTATTCAGCGACAGGCCATTCCGGTCATTATTCAGGGCCGGGATATTCTCGCTGGGGCGCAGACGGGCACGGGCAAAACCGCGGCTTTCACGCTGCCGCTTCTACATCTTTTAAGCACTTATGGTCATCCCGGCGGTCATCGTCCGCGGGCTCTCGTTCTGGTACCGACTCGCGAACTGGCGGCTCAGGTCGGCGAAAGTGTCGAGACTTACGGGAAGGGCCTGCACATACGTTCAACTGTTATTGTTGGAGGCGTCGGCATTAATCCCCAGATAAAATGCCTGCGCCAGGGCGTTGACATAGTCATCGGTACTCCGGGCCGTCTTCTCGATCTTGCCGGCCAGAAAGTCCTCGATCTTTCGCGTATTGAAGTGCTGGTTCTTGACGAGGCGGACCGCATGCTGGATATGGGCTTCATTCACGATATCCGCAAAATTATTCACCTGGTGCCTAAGAAGAGGCAAACTTTATTTTTTTCCGCAACTTATTCGAAAGAGATCAAAGCGCTGGCAGATACCATTCTCGACAAGCCGAAGTTGGTTGAAGTATCACGCCAGAATACGGCGCCAGAAACCGTTGATCAATGTGTTTTTCACGTGCCAAAGTCCCACAAATGCAAATTGCTGTCTCATCTTATTATAGAAGGCGATTGGAATCAGGTGCTGGTGTTCACCAAGACTAAGCACGGCGCCAACCGCCTGGCCCTGCAGTTGAAAAAGAACGGTATAATGGCGGCTGCCATTCACGGCAACAAAAGTCAGTCGGCGCGGACGCTTGTTCTGGCGGATTTCAAAGCCTGTAAAGTGCGCGTTTTGGTTGCCACGGATATCGCTTCTCGAGGTCTGGATATCGATCGCCTTCCGCACGTGGTGAATTACGATATGCCGAATATCGCGGAGAACTACGTGCACCGCATCGGCCGCACCGGTCGTGCCGGCAGCACAGGAGAGGCGATTTCTCTGGTGACGGACGACGAGGCTGAACTGCTGCGCGCTATTGAACGCCTGATGAAAAAGGTGATTCCGGTCAAACGTATCGAAGGCTTTTCGGGGTCGGCGAAAGTTCCGGATAAGGACGAGACTGCAGGGGTTGAAGCGCACAAGCGCCGCCGCGGCGGTAATAAAGGCGTCTTCCGGGGTGGCAAGCCACGCGAGTTCAAAGGCAATAGTGGTGGGGGGAGACGTAGAAGATATCCTAAGCGATGAGATGCTTACGACGGATTGTTTGAATCACTTCGTCGAACTGTTGAAGAAAACGTGATCGGTCACGCTTCTTTAGCGGCAGAGGCCCGCCCGCTATCTCTCCTGCGCCACGAAGGGCTGACAACAGGTCCCGAGTCGCGACGGCCTGACCGATGTTGTTTTCCGTGAACGGCTTTCCAGTTGGACCAATTACACATGCGCCTTCCTTCAGGCAGCGGCTCGCAAGCGGAATGTCATCGGTGACCACGATGTCGTAAGGTTGCACGTGTTCAACAATCCAATCAGCCGACTTCTTTCAGGTTAAGTTACCTTATATTTAAAACCTGCTTAGTTTTTGAATACTACTTCCTGCCTTTTCCTTTTTCAATTGAATAAAATAATTCCATATTAAAAATGTTTAGGCACAGAACTAACCTATTGACAAGAAAAAAAGGGTCGAAAACAATCAAAAAGGCAATATCATTGAAGATAATATTACCATACAGCCAGGTGACTATTAAGAATACACTTGAAACAATTCAAATATACTATAAAATCCGTTACTATACAGAAACGATATAAAGAGCTTGTTAGGGTGAAATAATTATGAAAAGAGAAATAAGAAAAATGAATTAGCGTGGAAGCTTTAGGAATATTGATATAGTATATGTTTGGAAATCTTGATTTGATAGTTCAACAGCTTTTGAGTCAATATATCGTTTACTTGTAACTTGGCATAGAATCCAATCTCCTTTTCCAGATGGTGCTAAAACTACAGATGGGCGTAATTTTGACTGTGATAAATCAGAAAATGGGAAAGGTATTAATACTACTGAGCCTCTTGAAGGTGTTGCCATGCCTCATCCTCCTCTGGACGGTTCCAATCTTCTGCAAGGGCTGCTTCACTTAATAGAGCCTCTTCATTAACATGGATTAATGGGGTTTCCTCCAGTATCATTACCAATGCCCTGCAGGATGATGACAGTTTTACTGGTTCTGACAAACTAATATGGCCTTTTTGATCAATTGTTGCTTCTATTGTACGAATCATATCGACACCTCCTCTACTTTAATTACACATTTGATTTTATCTTTACACCTAACATTAATTTTTATATTTATTCTACAAATCTGATGGTATATATATGTGTGACATGAAATATTGCAGATTGTAGATGTTCCAGGGTTTATAATACTCAAGTAATTATCAAAATCAAGAAGAAATGTAAACATCAGGATTCACAGGGATATAACAGGCCCGCCAAAAGACGCGTCGGGTAAACCTGCCCGACGAGCCGTGTGGCGGGTAAGATGGGGTTTGGGATGAGGGATTTTAAACCAGTAATAACAGAAGTATGTAAAAGCCATAGTTTTAAGAACTATGGCTTTTCGATTTTTATTTCAGCATCAGAATAAAACTTATATGTGAAACTCTTACCAATAGAATTAGAACGCCGTACAGCCCTTATTACGTACTCTGCAAGCTGTTACAACTTTTTGCTTACATGCAGTAATTTTCACACGGAGAAACGAAGCACACAAAGGATAAAGAAAGATGTAGAACCTGTATAATTATAGACGGAGATATTAAATAAAACTCAGTGTTCTGTGTCCAATTTTCTAAATATAATAATAGCTCTTTTTCCTTGACAAAAAAATCAACATGTCTTACAAAGTTACCATCATGAAAGACATCTTCGTTGATCTCGGTAAAGACAGTTACAACATAATCATTGATAAGGGTATCCTCCATCAGGTTGGAACCCTCATTTCAAAGGTAATCACTCCCCGTAAGGCAATTATTGTAACAGACAAAATTGTAGAGCCGCTTTATGGAAATATTGTTCTGGATAGCCTATCGGAATGTAAATTTGATGTCAAGCTGGTTTCAATGGAACCCGGAGAGGAACAGAAGACAATAGCAAAGGCGGAGGAACTGTACGAAAGCCTGTT
>MHZA01000165.1 GCA_001828595.1 Planctomycetes bacterium RIFCSPLOWO2_12_FULL_40_19 | reverse complement strand
CATTACGCCCATTCCTATATATGCAAAATCACTTGACAATTGATTAATAACAGGGATATTCTTCCCAAATAGCATCATACTGAAAAGTGAAATAGCATTTCCATAATGCCATGCCGCCACACTGACCACGAGGAATAAGAAGACAAGTTCACTTCCTTTCTTATTTTTCCTCTGGACTATAAGAATTGAAAGGACTGTGTGAAGGGTTGAACCCAGGATGAAACCTATTAATGCTACTATTTCGATTAATGTCATAGCTTAAAATGTACCTGCCCGAATAGTTCAGGCGGGTAGGAATTATCTTATATTATTAGCAACCAAATTAACTGTCAATAGCAAAAAAATACGCCTTTTTACAGGGTATTCTGTGTATGTCAAATATATAGATAATCATTTGCCTTACAAATATGACATACTGTTCTTGTGTTATTATTACGGCCGAGTACCTCCTTGCGTGCCGATATGTATTTATTGTTGTTCCATATATTCTTAAAAGAATCTTCCTTAATATTGCCAAAAGAATGTGTTTCACTATAGACGGAACAACATGGTAAAATGCTTCCATCCCAGTTGACTACGGATTCTTTCCACAACAGATTACAATTGAATCTGTTCTTTGGTTTCTTTTCCGTCATATCAAAAGTGTTATATTCCGGATTTTCGGGCAGCCATTTTGAGTCGCGTTCAAGAGATTTCTCGGCGGTTTCAAATATTTCTTTGCCCATATCGGTACGTATTTTATTTATGGTCAGCTTTATACCTATGTCCTTTGCCATTGCCTTAGCCGTATCAATTTCATGTTCATTGTGGCTGAAGACATGGAAAAGCCATATTATCTCAGTGTAGTTATTCCTTAATTGCTTCTTTTTCTTGAGTAAAAGTTTCATATTTGATATAACTCTGTTAAAATCTCCTTCAATATGATAGATCGGATATGTTGAACCGCTTGCGCCATCACAGGAAATATATATCTTTTGTAAATTGGCGTTGATTAAGGCTTCAGCCTGGTCATTTTCAATCGGAAGGCTCAGATTTGTGCTTATTTTAACAGCTATTTTATTTCTATCAGCGTATTCTACCATTTTTATAAGTTCTTTATTGAGAAGGGGTTCTCCCCAATTGTATAGCCTGATTAAGAGCAGGTTTTTGCCTATTTCGTCTATAATTCTCTTAAAATCTGAAAATGATAATAGGCCTTTCCTGGCAGAATTATCTTTTTGGCCTGTAGGGCAAAGTGGGCAACGAAGGTTACATATATTACCTGATTCTATTGTAATCTTGGTTGGATAGTAATAAAGACGTGTGGAACCTATTGAAAACTGAATTTTACCCATAATAAGGTTATATAATTTTCTTGTGCTGTAGATACGAAGATGTTTCCATAAGTCTTTTAACATTGTATCATAGATTATGTTATGAGCTGATTTTCCCGCCTGTACCTATTCGGGCAGGTAGGATTATTATTGCCGTTGGTGATTGACATGCAATCAAAAGTACTCATAACTAAGATTCTCGTGATTATATTATAAATTATCATTAATATCAAATTATTCACTGTGAACAGGTACAACGATTTCTAAAATGTTACCTGCCTAAAGATGTAATTATGCAAAATTCTCAATCCATGTTGGAACAAAAACTGGAACATATTTCTTGCTATCTATGTGGTAAAGATACATACGAAACTATCATAACCAGTCATAGCACCACTTCTACTCCATTTAAAACATCAGTAAAAGACAGGGATGAAGTATTCAAGCTGGTAAAGTGTAAGAGTTGTGGACTGCATTATATTAATCCCAGACCAATAAAACAACAAATCGGTTACTATTATTCAGAAGATTATTACGCACATAATCCCTTAAAAAAGAAGAAACCCAAAGAAAGGAACCGTTTTGTAGAGAAGTGGATGGATTTCAAAAAGAATGTAAGGGCTTTGATACTCATTAATTTTTACAACTATCCATATAAACAGGAAAAAGATAGAAAAAGTTTGAGCGCTTATAAGAAAATTATATTATGGTTCTTTTATATTACTTATCGTTCCAGGCTGGACATTATACCATTCTCAGGTGAAGGAAAAATACTTGATATTGGCTGTGGAAACGGACGTTATCTTTTAACCCTGAAAAAACAAGGCTGGCAAACATATGGTATCGAACAGAGCCCAAAGTCGTCTAAATATGCAAGAGATGTGCTTCATTTAGAAGTCAATACCGGGGATTTATTAGATTCTAAATATCAGGCTGAATTCTTTGATGTAATAACTATGTGGCACTCACTGGAACATCTTTACGAACCCATACTAACACTAAAAGAGGCAAAAAGGATTTTGAAGGATGATGGCCTTCTGATAATAGCGGTGCCAAATGTAGACAGTTTTGCTGCAAAAGTTTTTAAGAAGTACTGGTACCAACTGGAAATACCCATTCATCTCATTGCATTCACACCTGATTCAATTACCAGGATGTTAGATGCTGCTGGATTTAAAGCGAAAAAAATTTATTACGACAGACGTAATTCACCATTAAAACAAAGTTTGCTTAATCTTAAGGATGGAAAGTACAGGTTGCTATCCAGGTTGTCACGCTTCAAGGTACTGATAAGAATGTTCAATTTTATTTTAGCAATGTTAGGATATTGTGAAATTATAGTAATTCATGTACAGAAGAAAACATCCTGCGATGTTTGATTGCACAATTTAATAAAACAATATAACAGGAGTAATAAATGATAATTCTAGGAGTGACACATCCTATCTCGTGGAACAACGGGGCATGTATCCTTGTAGATGGCAAGCTGATTGCCATGGTGGAGGAAGAGAGGTTTAATAGATTTAAGCACTCCCCAAGGGCGTCTGCTGATATGTCCATAGAATTTTGTCTCAAAAGAGCCGGGGTGACATTGGATGATGTTGATTATATTGCCATAGGATGGGAATCTGCAAAACGTCAGAAAAAGAAGAAAAGATATGCCTGGGACTTCCTGCTGAGGCAGTTGCCATTCAGACATGAGGAAGAGAAGATGAGGTTTGTAAATCATCATGTCTCTCATGCGTTAAGCTCTTATTATGTTTCAGGATATGATCATTCAAATATAGTGTCACTTGATGGTTACGGCGGCAGCGAATCAGGCATCCTGGCGATTGGAGAGGGTGACGATCTCAGGGTTGTCAAGTCGATACCCAACAGAAACAGTTGGGGACACCTGTACGGTGAAATTACAAGGATGTTGGGTTTTAAATCTCATAGCGATGAAGGGAAAGTCATGGGACTGGCCGCCTATGGACAACCGATAGAAAATGAATTTAAATTTATAGACTGGGACAGGGACGTGCCTGTAATCGATAAGAAAGGTTTTAAGAAATACCTTTCAGGTCTCACACAAAGGAGAAATGGGGAAGAGTTAAACCAGCGTCATAAAGATCTGGCCGCAACCGTACAGCACACACTTGAGAGGGCGGTTTTGCAGATGAGTTCTTATCTCCACTATATAACGGGTTTTAAAAACCTGTGCATGTCAGGTGGTTGTGCCTTAAACTGCTCAATGAATGGAGTACTCTTGAGATCAGACCACGTTGATAATATATTTATCCAACCCGCCGCTCACGATATAGGCACGGCATTAGGAGCCGCCGTAAGCGTCTACAAAGATGTCGTGGGGCACAGGCCTGATATTATCCTTGAACATCCATATTATGGCCCTGACTACACCAATGAGGAAGTTGAATACGAACTAAAGAGGTATAAACTTAATAATTACAAGCGTTGTAACGATATAGCCAATGAAACCGCCGCATTGATCGCAGACAACAAGACTGTTGGCTGGTTTCAGGGCAGGATGGAATTCGGCCCAAGGGCGCTTGGCGGTAGGAGCATCCTCGCAAATCCAAAGAATAAAGATATGAAGGACATTGTAAATAAAAGCATAAAGGGGCGAGAGCCATGGAGGCCATTCGCACCGTCTTTTCTGGCGGACGATTACGGCAATTACGTAAAACAACCTTACAATTCCCCATTCATGATAATTGCGTTTCAGGCAATTGAGGAGAAAGTTTCTGAAATAGCGTCGGCCGCACATGTGGACAACACGGTAAGAGTGCAGACGGTCAGGAAAGAAATTTTCCCCCAGTATTGGGAACTAATCAATGAATTTAAAAAGATAACCGGAGTGCCGGCGCTTCTCAATACCAGTTTCAACGTAGCCGGTCAGCCCATTGTCTGCTCACCCCGAGATGCAATAATGACTTTTTTTGGCTGCGGCCTCGATTATCTGGCGATAGAAGACTATCTGGTATGGAAGTAATAATTAAGCCTTGTTTGTAATTCTGTATTGTATTTTTATGTAACGATTTATAACAACACCAATATTTGTAGCTCAAACCTGAATGTTTGATCCTTGGCTTATATAATTTTCTTTGCAAAGACAATAGTAAATCAAATTTTGTGATCAATATCGAAATAACAAAGAAAAAAATTGCCTCTCTCCTTGTTCTTATACTCATAGCAACAGTCATTCAGACAATTTCAACGATGAATGGTGTCTATGAAGACCCCTTGGTGGATTACGAAGCAGGACTCCGCCATCTTCAAGGGCAGGTACTGTACAGAGATTATTATCTCCCACATGGACCTTTTGGAGGGCTTTTGTTTGCCTTTTTTCTTTTACTTACTCCTACAGGAGGCTTTGCTCTTATTCTGGCAAGTGTAACACTCAATGTAATCGCAGTTATTCTCATATGGAAAATCCTTTTAATCACAACAAATAGTTTAAGGTACGCCTTTTATGGAGGACTTGTAACTGCCTTCTGGTATCAAGTACAAATGGGAGGCTTTTACCATCATCACCTTTCCTATTTATTAGTACTTGGAGCATTTCTCACCTCTATATGCAATCTTTCTCAACGTGTCAAAATAATCGTATCAGCGATATGTTTCTCATTGGCATTTCATTCCCACCAAAATATAGGTTTATGGGGATTGGCTGCATTCATTATCATGAGTGCTTTGGTTCGTGGCAGAGTATTTTTTTCAGTGAAGGAGTCGCTGTTTTTTTCAGGTATCTACATTGCAAGCCATTTTACTATTGTAGGGTCAATTTTTCTCTTCTCTGATATTAATAACTACTTCTATTATACATTTCACATACCCATGAAATGGGCATCAGTAAATAAGCATTTTTTTCATCCTTTTATTTCTCTTTTCATCCCTTATTCAATAAATCCTGTTACTGCATTTTCTAAACCTAACTTAGGACAACTTCTTTTTTACCCAATTGTAGCCTTATTCTATATAGCATACTTATCTATTTTCATTAAAAGAAAATCGCTAACAGAAGAAAACCACTTCACTATTACCTTTATGATCTTATCAACATTATGGTGCAGCGCCGTCGTATCGCGTTTATTCACAGAAGTAACGTTTGCCTTAGGTGGCATATTAGCTATGACTCTTTTCTCATGGCGCGATAAACTCTCATACAAACTTGAATACTCCATAATCTCCTTTTATATTATCATAGGAGTCATTTTTCTTGGTAATAACCGCCATTTTTTTGACAATTCTGAAGTTAAGCATTTCCGAAGTACCGATCTCTTCCCTGTAAAAATCAAGCAATCTGATTTTCCCCATATTAATTTAAGCGCAATTATCGATGTTATAGAGTATCTTGATGGTAAGCTTGGTAATATCGCTGTAATTGATGATAACGGTATTTTAATCCCTTTGGCTTTACGAAAAGCACCATTGGATCCAACTCTCTTTTATAATGAGGGATTGACAGTTCCATCTGATATCAAGGAACGAGAAAAATGGCAATATGATTTTATTGAAAAAATAGAACAACATAATATACTCTTCTTTGTAAGCACTTTACATGCTACTAACATGCAATTTAGATGGTTGTTTGAAGCTGGAGACGGCCAAAGTAAAACACTTCCACTTCTTATGAATTATATTAAAACTCATTATTCACTTGTTTTTGAGAAGGAAGGTATAATGGTTTACAAAAGGATTTTTTTATAAAAACCGATGTTTATATGTCTGTAATGTTTGATAACCTGGAAAAGATTAATGGCAATAGATATCGGCAGGGCTATTGGAAGTACAAGGGTAAGCTTCTCGTATTTTAAGAGCAGAAATGGAGTTCCAAACAGCAAAACCCAACCCCGAAAATCGATTGAACTGTTGATGTTATAATATTTACTATCAAAGTATATATTGAGATGTCCATCGGTATAGGAAATATTCGTGCTTGTTCGCCTCCGCTCACCATATATTTTCTATTAATTAACATAATACCCGCCATAACAATTCCCATTATGGCGATCTTAATTAATATCTTCAGTAATGTTGTAAATCTAGTTCCCATTTTGTTTTCCTTTTATTTAACATTTCTGTTTACTTCATGATGTAAAGTATGGGCGAACGGCCGTTCGCCCATACCTGAAATTAGTAACTCTGCGCAAGCTCTGTGTCTGCGGTGAACACTATTACGATAAAAGTTCTTTATAGACACTCTCAACTTTTTCAGCCATAGATTCCTGAGAAAATACATCCTGTGCTTTTTTCAGTGATGCTTCAGCCATTTTCTTTCTCAGTTCACTGTCTTTGGCTAATCTTACTGTAGCCATTGCTAAATTCTCCGGTGTATCATCAATGACAAATCCGGTAACGTTATCATCAACAATCGTAGACAGCATCCCACGATTGGCGGCAATAACAGGTTTCCCCATTGCCATGACTTCCCTGACTGCACGGCAGGAACCATCTGTGCCGGGCATCAGGAATATATTGAAATCCATACATGATACGGCCTCTACATAATCTCCCGTCCTGTATCCTGTATGGATTACGACCTTTTCAAGTCCCATAGTTTTAGCGGGTTCTGTCAATAGTTGCTTTTCTTTGGTACCTCTGCCGATAACCATTAATTTTAATCTGGGGATTTCTTGAGACGCTATCTTTATTGCCTTCAGGAGTATGTCAAATCTTCGATGGGTCTGGATTCTGGCGATAATACCGACTACAATGTCGTCTTTTTTTATTCCAAATTTCTCTCTGTGTACAAGATGCCCATCTCCCGGATTGAAGCGGCAGCAATCTATAGACGCATTAATCATAATTACCTTATCTTTGCTTAATCCAAAATTTTTCATATCCGCCGTTCTTGCCATTTCTGACACCGTAATTAATTTATCAGTGAGTCTGACCAGGCAAATATTGTTTCTTATTCCTTTTTTCAACGCAACTCCATCATGACTCGTGCGTACAACTGGCAGGAACCTCCCTGTGCGCCTGGCAGCTATGCCACCTACGAGATGGTCCTGGCATCGGTGAACGTGGACAATATCATACTCTTCGTCATTCATAAAAGCAGATAGATTTTTAACGTCGGAGATAGCCTTAAATAACCTGAAATGTTTGCATAAATTAAACCTGGTAACCGGTACAAGGCCACGCTCGTAAGCGCTTTTTTCAACGGATTCTGAATCTGGCGGAAACGGGTAGTCATCCATTGCCTTGCCGCACGCAAGAGTAACGTCGTGTCCGCGCTTCTTTAATTCTACGCAAAGGTCGAGCGCAGGCTCCGCTGGGCCTGTCCATTTCCAGTCGCTGAATAGGTGAAGTATTTTCATTTATTAACAAAACACAGGATCGCCAACCCGCGCCGCAAAGGTGCGTTAGGGCGGGAAAGCTAATCGAGCGGATACTTTTCTGAACGCTGAGAATAAAAACTAAAGAAAATCCTGCAAGCTATCTTTTTTGTTTATCCGTGTCGATATGTGGTTTATTCTTCATGCGCAATTCCCACAATTTTGCATATTTCATGAATACATAAAATGAAGTGGTTGTTGCGGCCACTAAACCCGGAATTCCATCCAGAAATCCGCGTTTGAAGAAGTATCCTTTGATAAATCTGATAATTGGTCTGGATATAAGCTGCAAGGTAAGAAACTTCACACCTTTTTTATTCATTTCCACGGCGCTCATGCCCGTATATTTATCGATTCTTTCGAGTTGGTGTGAAAGATTTCTGTATGTATAGTGAAGGCAATCATTCTTTAAATATTTTGCTCTTCCATTTAAATCGAGTGTTGCATGAGGTTCTTTTACCCACTTGCCCTTATCTTTCTTGTAGAGGAGTAGATCATACGCAGGATACCATTCTCCATGATTAATCCATTTCCCAAGATAGAGTGTTCTACGTGGGAAATAAAAACCGTCCCAGTTATTTGAATTATTATTCAGATGTGACTGGATTTCTTCGTGAAGCTCAGGAGAAATTATTTCATCGGCATCCATAAAGAGGATCCATTCATACTTTGCAAGACTGGCAATATAATTAGACTGATCCCGGAACCCCGGCCATTTTCTCTGATAGACCCTATTCGTATATTTGCGGCATATGTCAACTGTTGTGTCGGCGCTGTATGAGTCTACAACGATGATCTCATCAGTCCACTTGACACTTTCCATACAGTTCTGGATTATATCTTCATTGTTAAACGTCATTACACATGCTGAAACCCCGGCTTTGGCCATTGCGATACTCCTTGATGCTAATTATAATTATATATTCTGGAATTCCGTGATTAAACTGGCTACCGTCTCAATTTCTTCTGTTGTCAGTTCCGGATAAATTGGCAAAGACAATATTTCTTCAGCATTCCTTTCGCTTATGGGAAAATCTCCCGCTTTATGCCCAAGTTCTTTATAAGCTTCCTGCAGATGGATTGGTATTGGATAATGTATTTGTGTGCCAACTCCTCGTTCCTGAAGATAATCCTTTAAGGCATCTCTTTTATTTACCCTGATTACAAAGAGGTGGTATACGTGTTTTGCCCATTGTCTTTCGCATGGAAGCTGTACATTTGAATTGTAGAGTAGCTGATGGTACATTGTTGCTATTTCTCTGCGCTTGTTTGTCCATTCATCTAAATATCTTAATTTAACCCGGAGCACAGCGGCCTGGATCTCATCAAGCCTGGAATTAAATCCCTCAATCTTTGAAGTGAACTTTTTAACTTCACCGTAATTTCTAAGCATAATCAGTTTTTTATACAATTCCTCATTGTTAGTAACTACCATTCCGCCATCACCGTATGCCCCCAGATTCTTTGTTGGATAGAAACTGAAGCAGCCCATATCTCCAATAGTTCCTGCATTTTTATTATTGTACTTCGCTCCGTGAGACTGACATGCGTCTTCAATAACCCTTAAATTATGCGCTTTTGCCAATTTCATTATTTGCTCCATCTCCGTGGAGTGACCATAAAGATGCACAGGCAGAATAGCCTTAGTTTTGTCTGTAATCTTTTCCTCTACTTTTCTTAAATCCATTGTGTAGGTATCCTGTGTAATATCAACAAATACCGGTTTGGCCCCTGCAAAGGATATGGCCGAGATAGTCGGAACTGCTGTATTTGGAACAGTGATTACTTCGTCCCCATATCCAATATCACAAGCTTCCAATGAAAGATGCAAGGCTTCCGTACCTGAACCTACTCCTACGGCAAATCCAGCCCCAAGATAGTCTGCAAATTCTTCTTCAAACAGTTTGACATTTTCGCCCAGGACAAATATTCCCTTTTCGAAAACACTTTTAAAGGCGTTATCAATCTCTGTCTTCAGGTTTTCATACTGTCTTTTAAGGTCAAAAACAGGGATATTCATATTACCAATAATGGTTTTTGTATTTCTCATAGTAGTCAAATGATGACCGAAGTCCTTCCTCTAAGGAAACCTTTGGCTGCCATCCAACGGTATTCTTAATCTTTTCATAATTTGCAATGTAATCACCAATTTCTATCTTTTTGAGGTCATCCTTGAATGGTATCAATTCATAATTGCCCTTATTATATACATCTATCATTGTCTCTACCAAATCTATCAGGTTCTTAGGGGTGCCTCCCAGGTTAAAGACTTCACCGTTGGCTTTTTCATTACAAGCTACCAGTAGCAACGCCTCTACAACATCATCAACATAATTTATGTCTCTGATTTGTTTGCCGTCGCCGTATAGCTTTATTGTCCTGCCTTCTATTAATTGCCTGATAAACCAGTTGATTATTCCCTGTTTGTGATGTCTCATCTGGTGTCTTGGTCCATAAGTATTGGTTAATCTGAGAGAAACCGCCCTTATTCCATATATATTATTGTATAAGATGTGGTACGACTCTCCTGCAATGTTATTTATCCCGTTAACGTCCGTAGGGTGCATCAGATGCTTTTCATCTACAGGCAGGCGGTCTGCCTTGCCGTATTGCCCTCTGGTGCCGGCAAAGATAATTTTGACGTCTATGTTGTTTTTGCGGCAGGATTCCAGGATTGATAACTGGCTCCTGCAATTAATATCCAGATCAGTAAATGGGTCATTCATGCTGTCTATGTGGCTTAACGTCCCTGCAAGGTTAAAGATGATATCCCTGCCTTTTACCAGATAGTCCATGCTATGCTTATCTCTGACATCGGCAATGTTTACCTTTACCTTGCCCTCAATACCATCAATATTGAAATTATTCCCTCCATATTCCGGTATCAGAGAGTCTATAAGGCATATGTCCGCTTCCATCTTTACAAGCCGGTGAGCCAGAGTGCTTCCTATAAAACCCAGGCCTCCGGTTATCAATATCTTCTTATTTTTGAAATAATTTTCCATTTTACTTTTCAGCAACAATAATCAATGTATTTCCGCCCAAAAGGATATCTTTAGATAGTGTCTCTTTTAGCCAGTATCTTACCTTTGCCTTTTTTGGCCAAAACCAGCAATACAACTTTATCAATAATGTGATAGGAAATAAAAGAATCATCTTTGGTTTTGGCCTGTCTATATCCAGTTTAATTATGTGGAAACCATTACTTTCAAGCATAAATCTCAAAATTGGATAGCTGACAAAGTTGATGTGCATCATTGCCGTATTGCAATTAAATCTCTCTTTAAACATTTCCTGGCTTACGGGTTTTGTAAAG
>MHZA01000164.1 GCA_001828595.1 Planctomycetes bacterium RIFCSPLOWO2_12_FULL_40_19 | reverse complement strand
GCTCCCGGGAATTCCTGGCATCTTAATCAATATTAATGCCAGGATTATGCCGGGTAGTGATAGAAACCACAAATTGCCGAATCCGTATAATGAAACAATCAACGTAATAACAAATGGCGCCCCTGCCAGCCCAATGCATCCCACCATAAGGAAGACAGACATCTGAAACGTCGACCTGTTCTGACTTAAACCGGCTACAGTTGCTGCTCCATTAGGATGAAAGGCTGCCACGCCTGATGCCCCGATCATGAGCATTAAGACCAGGATAATGAAGTTTGGCGCAAAGCATATACTACCCAGGAATATTGCCGAACATAAGACACCAGATACGACAAAAAAATGCTTCTTATTAAATCTATCACCGAGAAAGCCGAATACGGGCTGCAAGATCGAGCCGAACACAGCCAATACTGTGGGCAATACAGACACCTGTGTTATTGTTAAATGGAGACTGGTCTGAAAGTAGGACAAAAGCGGAATCAGGAAACCGGCATAGAAGTCATTAAAGAGGTGGGCAAACGTTAACAGGACTATTGATGTAGATAAAAATCTACCATTGTTTTTTACCATTCAACTTTTATATAAACACTCATCTTCTATCTTCAATAGGAATGAGACAATAATCGTGTAATTTGCTAATGTCTACTATCGCATGTTCTGAGATAGGAATCTTCATGAATTTAGTATTAATTATACAATACAGCTTTCATTTGTTAAACAATTTTAGAATCAATTGATAATATTAAAGGTCTATGCGATTTTATACTTAGTTAGTCTTTTGTCAATTGATTTTCAATACTTGTCTACAAAAAGACTTGACAGATTATTTGCTTTTGCATTATAAATATCTGCACACAACTGTGATCTACACCCATGTTGCATCGAAAAACATTCTGGGTGTAAAAAGTCCACTGGATAAATAATTTACTTTATTAATTACATCATGTTATATTATAGTTGATTCTTAAATGAGTAAAATCAGAAAATATATGATAAGTTCGACACCTTTCGGCGCTTTCAAATATGACTTCAAGGACGAAACCGAAGCGTATGAAAAATCAAAAGTTGTCATAATGGGTGTTCCCTATGATGGTACTGTGAGTTTTCAATCCGGCGCAAGAACTGGTCCTGACAGCGTCTTAAGCGTATCTCCAAACCTTGAACATTATGATAAGGAACTGGGAAATATCTTTGAAACAGGCATATTTACGGCAGGGACTGTAGATATAGCAAACATACACGTAAACCCTGAAGCCGTCATGAACAGGGTTTACGATGTAAGCAAAAGCTATGTTTCAGATGATAAATTCCTGGTTACAATGGGTGGTGAACACTCTATTACACAGGGAGTTGTAAGGGCATATAAGGAGAATTATGAGAAATTATCAGTTTTGCAACTCGACGCACATCATGATCTCATGGAGGAATACGGGGGTTCAAGGTACAGTCACGCCAGTGTTGCAAAGAGGCTTATTGATATAGGATGCAGTCTGACTCAGTTTGGAATAAGAGTTACATCAGAAGACGAACATGCTTTCATAAATAAACATAATCAAGGACTTAGTATATTCTATGCCAAAGATATTTATGACAATGATCAATGGCACGAAGAAGCAATTGATTCATTAAGCGATAATGTTTACATAACCATAGACCTTGATGGTCTGGACCCATCCATAATGCCTTCCACCGGTACACCTGTTCCGGGTGGACTTGACTGGTACGGCACTATGAACTTCCTTAGAAAGGTATACAAGAAGCGAAACGTGGTTGGACTGGATGTCATGGAACTCAAACCAATCCCCGGAAACGAAGCGCCAAACTTCCTCGCCGCCGATCTCATTTATAAGAATATAGGGTTTTTGAAAAATTATCGTTAGTTTAATCTGGGCAATGATTTCAAGAATCTATTGTGAAAAAAATGAGTCTTTATGAACGGTATATATTGCCTCATATAATAGATATGGGTTGTGGATCTAAGGCCGTACAGATGCAGCGAAGGAAAGTTGTTCCTCTTGCAGAGGGACGAGTATTAGAAATCGGCATTGGCTCTGGCCTTAACATTCCGTTTTATAATTCAAAAAAAGTAGACTTTGTCTGGGGGTTGGAACCTTCAGAGGGCATGCGCAGGAAGGCACAAAGGAATTTAAACCGGTCTGCTGTTGAAGTGAAGTGGCTGGACATTCCCGGAGGAGAAATCCAGTTAGAGGATAACAGCGCTGATACAGTGCTTCTAACCTATACACTATGTACCATTCCTGATTGGCATACTGCATTACGGCAAATGCATCGTGTGATAAAGCCGGGGGGTAAGCTGTTATTCTGTGAGCATGGCGCCTCTCCTGATAAATCGGTTCTTAAATGGCAGAATAGACTCAACCCGGTCTGGAAGAAAATATGCGGCGGCTGTCACTTGAATCGGCCAATATCAAAATATATTGAGGAAGGTAGTTTTAGTATTAAAACGATGGAAACCCTATACTTGCCTATGACTCCCAGGATTGCAGGGTTTAATTATGTTGGTATTGCGAAAAAGGCATGACAAACGAATGAAGGGATATGGGCAATCATTTTATCTATAACATCATTTACCTTGTTAAGTTTGCTGATATTCTTGTAATATTTATTTTAATTGAGAATCAAATCGTCCAGTGGATTTCTGCCGGATTTTATCAACTCTACTACCTTCTTAACCCGTAAGATCCTTTCAGGGCTTGCCGGATGACTGCGGAGGAAACTCTTTGACCGGCTTTTGGGAATCTCCAATGCAAAACGCTTCCAGAGTTTTACTCCCTTTTCTATATCATAACCTGCATTATGTGCATAAATGAGACCGAGATAATCTGCCTCTCTCTCGTTTCCCCTGCTGTATGGAGCGTACAATGCCTGAGTAGTGATGGGTGCAAAAGGACCGGTAAGGCCACCCAGTGTCCCGCACAATGCGGCCATACTGATATTCTTGGGTAAATGTTTTGAGGTAAGATGTGCCAGCTCATGTCCCATTATTACGGCAAGCTCGTCATCATCCTCTACAAAGCGGACCATCCCGGATGTAAATTGAATGCCCGTAAACTTTGCATATGCATTAACCCTGCCTGTTTGCTTAAGACTAATTCGCACGTATGGTATTTCCTTCGGTTTTACGTTGAAGGAAAGCCTTGTACCATTCCTTTCTACTATAATTGTAGATAATTTGTCTGCCTCAAAAGTAACATGGCTGCTGCCCTTGATTCCTTTACCTTCTATCTCTTTTATGATATCACCCTGCCTGATGCCTGCCAGGTCAGCTATATAATTATCAATTACTCCAATGACAATACATCCCTCCTCTGTTGGAAGATTATAATATTTGGCAATATTCTCTGCATTGTCTAAGATTAATGCACCTATCACCGCACGTTTTTTAAGTGCCTCTTCAGGTAAAATACTCAGGATGCCAAACCCCACCTTCCATACCCTGACCATATCATTAATGTATATTTCTGTTGCCTGCGTTTCAATTTCTTTCTCAAGCTTTTCTAATTCATTCTGAGAAAGTGGCGGGCCGGTGTTGGCACACCCATTTATAAATAAAGATGTTGCCAAAACCGTAGAAATTATTATTCTAACTAATGTGGTCTTGTTTTCTTGTTTATACATATGAGTAATCAACCAAAATATTAATCAAGACAAAAGCCTTGCCCGCTCACTATAAAGAATGGATTTAGTAGATTGTCTTTATTATACCTTAGTGGCTCCCTGGTTTGTATATCCATAACGCTGCCATCAGCCTGTTCGACAATTGCCTGGCCGGCTGCGGTATCCCATTCCATTGTGGGGCCAAACCTGGGATATACATCGGCTTTACCTTCCGCTACGATGCAAAGTTTCAATGAACTGCCTGAAGAGATAAACTCAACATTTCCATACTTTGCTTCTAACCGTTTTACAAATTCTGAGAATTCCTCCGATGTGTGAGAGCGGCTGCCAATGACGGTAAGAGAAGTTTTGTTGTTATTGTTTAAGGGTAGTCTTTGTGATTTGCTTATCAGTGCTTCTATTGATAAATCATCAGTTATGGTTTTACTGTTTTCTAATTTGTACGTACCAAAGTTTATGGCGGCAAAGTAGAAAACATCCTTAACTGGTATGTAGATAATGCCGAGAACCGGTTTGTGTTTATGGATGAGTGCGATATTAACGGTAAACTCTCCATTTCTCTTGACAAACTCCTTCGTTCCGTCAAGAGGGTCAATGAGCCAGAAATATTCCCATTTCTTTCTTTCATCATATGGAATGTCTCTTCCTTCTTCACTTAAAATGGGTACTGTGGAGTTGTTAACAGTGATAGTTTGTTCAAGAACTCCTGCGATAGTCTCATGCGATCTTTTGTCTGCTAAAGTCAGAGGGGATTTATCATCTTTCTGCTCAACCGCAAAGTCTGAGTCGTAAACCTCAAGGATTGCTTCGCCGGCACGTTTTGCAGCACGAAGAGTAGCAAGAATAAGGTTTTCGTATTGAATATCCATGTTCTGATTATCATAAAAAATGATTTATTTTCAACAAAATAATAATCACAATATAGTAATCATGCTCTATTTACTTGTTGGCAACGAATTGTTATGATTAAGAGTGTAAGTTATCATATTGAGAAGAGAAATGAACAGAGAACTACGAAGTGTCTGCCCACATGATTGCCCAGATACATGCGGAATAATTGCTCACGTAAAAGACGGCAAACTGGTTAAGGTTAAGGGAGATCCTGGCCATTTTCTCACCAGAGGCTTCTTATGTCAAAAGGTAAAGAATTATCCGGAAAGGGTTTACAGTCCTGACAGAGTTCTTTACCCACTTAAAAGGATTGGCGGGAAAGGGTCAGGTAAATTTGAAAGAATATCCTGGGATGAGGCAATAGAGACAATCACATCAAAATTTAAGGACATCATTTCTAAATATGGCAATGAATCCATCCTGCCATTCAGCGGTTCAGGAACATTGGGGCTGGTTAATGGGAATGTGGCAGGTAAACGCTTCTTTAACCGCCTGGGTGCTTCCAGTCTTGACAGAACCATATGTTCTAAAGGCGGCAGAATTGGTTATAAATACACATTAGGCGCGTCCTTTGGCGCTGATCCGTTAGCCATACCACAATCAAGACTCATAATCTCATGGGGTACCAATCCATATTATACCAACATCCATCAGATACCATTGATAAAAGAGGCAAAGAAGAATGGCGCTTATTATGTCGTCATAAACCCGAACAGAGTTAAGTCTGTTGAAATGGCGGACCTTTTCATTCAACCTGCTCCGGGAAGCGATGCTGCACTTGCATTAGGTGTAATGAACATAATTATTAATGAATCTTTGTATGATGAAGAATTTGTCAATAATCATACAGAGGGATTTGAAGCATTGTCAGAACGGGTTCAAGAGTACCCGTTGGACAGGGTAGAAGATATAACCGGCGTAGATAAAGAAACCATCAGGAAGTTTGCGGCTGTTTATGCAGGTCGTAAACCATCCTTCATTTATGCAGGTTCCGGTATGCAGCATCATACAAACGGCGGTATGATGATCCGCACGATCTCCTGTCTTCCAGGTCTGACAGGGGCGTGGAAGTATCCCGGCGGCGGGATGTTCTACCCTACCAGTGAGGCCTTTCCCATTAGTTGGGATGTACTCGAGGGAAAAGACCTCTGTCCAAACTCTTCACGATCAATTAACATGAATCAACTGGGGCTGACACTATTAAATGCAGAACCTGGTGTTTATGGTCTATATGTTTACAATTCTAATCCTGCGGCTGTGCTCTTTAATCAGCGAAAGGTTATTGAGGGCCTGAAGAGAGAAGATTTATTTACCGTGGTACATGAGCAGTTGCTTACAGATACTGCGCGTTATGCTGATATTGTGCTGCCTGCCACAACCGAATTTGAACATACAGACCTTCACCACTCATACTTCCATTTGTCACTTCAGTTAAATGAACCAGTAATTGAACCACTGGGCGAAAGCAGGCCTAATATTGACACATTTAATATTTTAGCAAAGTCAATGGGTTTTCAGGATAATTGCTTTGATGAAACAGCTATTGACATAATCATCAGGGCGCTGGGAATTGACAGTTGGTATTTAAGAGGCATAACATTGGAACGGTTGCGGAATGAGGGAGCCGTTCGCTTGAATGTACCTGGTGAATTTCATATGCCGTATAAGGGTCTTAAATTTCCTACTCCTTCCGGAAAGATAGAATTCTATTCTGAAAAGATGAAATTAGATGGATACGACCCTCTACCAGCTCATATATCTATTGGAGAAGGGCCTTTAACCTCACCGGACCTGTATAAAAAACATCCAATCTATCTGCTTACTCCTTCAGCAAAATCATTCCTGAACTCTAACTTTGCTAATATTCCTAATTCAAGAACTGAAGAAAAAAGACCCACTTTAGAAATGAACGCAATCGATGCTAATAAGCGTAACATTAAAACAGGCGACCTGGTACGAGTATTTAATGAACGAGGCGAATGCACACTATGGGCATCCGTAGGAGATGACGTTAAGGAAGGTGTGGCAGTCAATAAAGGTATCTGGTGGAACAGATTGAGTCCTGGAAATAGTAATAGTAACCAAACAACACCGGACAGACTGGCAGATATGGGAGGAGGATCTACTTACAATACTAATTTAGTACAAATAGAAAGAGTGAATAATGGTAAAATTTAAAAAGTACTTATTACCCGGGAAGATGAACTCTTCTTTAGGATGATAGAAGAAATGTATGACATGGCACTTGAAAATAAGTTTGATTTTGATTAGTGTGTTAAGGCTGGTTTCTGGCATAAAATATCTTTGTTAATATAAAATAAACAATTTATCCTTTAATAATATTTAGAAAATCTGAGAGAGAGAATACTAAAATGGATATATACAAATACGCAATGCAAATGGAATTAGACGGCAGAAATTTTTACCTTGATTTGGCTAAAAAAGTAAACAATACAGGACTCAAGAATATACTGACCATGATGGCAGATTCTGAAGCTAAACACTATAATGTAATCTTGAGTATGCAAAGAAATGACAAAACACAATTTTCGGCAGATACTGAGGTATTAACAAATGTAAAAAATGTTTTCATGAGAATGAAAGAAGAAAAGGAATTTGATGTTGATGTCTCACAGGTAGAATTTTATAAGAAGGCGCTGAAAGTCGAGGCAGATAGTCAAAAGTTTTATCTTGAAAGAGCTGATGAGGAGAAAGACTCACATAGAAAGGAAATATTTCTAAAGCTGGCAGACGAAGAAAAAAATCATTGTGTTCTACTTGAAAATATGATCGGTTTTGTTTCACAACCTGCCGATTGGCTTGAAAATCCTGAGTGGTATCACTTAGATGAAAATTGAGGGACAGGCGGCACAAAAAGATGTCAGAGACCTTATAAGTTTTAAGCCATATCATTTAAGTTTGCGAACCGGGCGGACATAGTTGCTGGCATTGTCGTAGCACCAGCATACGTTACCGCCTCCGTAAGCGCCGCTGAAACGTACGCTCCACACACTATCCAGATAACTGGCAGTATCATTTTCATCACCTGTCCAAATACCGCATTGCGTTACATCAAAAACACCATCTATGTACAGGGCGCCAGCTTTTTTGCTAGATTCCAGCAGTGATACGGCTTCTTCTACAGTAGGTAATCTCCAGTCGGAATACCCGGCATATCCCCTGTTGTTCAAGTCCTTTACCCATTGCTTAGCTTCATTCCAGACCATATCTTTTTCAGAACCGGACTGATGCCACATCAAACCTGTGGCATGGTCTGTTACCACACTGTCTCCATTTATGGACTTATTCTCATAATGATGGGTGATTGTACTGTATCCATAAAATCCATAATTATGCTTATTACGTATGGAAATATTCGAGATTGATAGCACTTGAGAAACAGATAAATCCCTATAAGATGAAATCAGGGTTACATGTGGTTCTTCTGCTGCCTGTATAATCGGAGGATATAAGAATAAAAATGATACGGTTAAGATATATAATAGTAAATATTTTCTCATATTAAACTTTTGGCTAAAAATTTAAATAACACTTAACGCCAAACCTTAGAAATATCATATGCAAATGGAACGATGTGGTCAAGCTGAAACTGTCAAATGAAATATGTGATTTAATGGGTTTGGGAAATTCTAAATCAAATTTTCAAATATATAATAAAATATTTAACAAGTAGTAATAAATCATGTATACTAATCAAAGTTAAAAGTGCCTGAAGTTGTGGAAAAATAACGGTTAAACTGTTTAAATGGCTTAAGCGGTTCAAACCGCGTCTGTTTCCTGACTTTAGACACATATTTAAACTTTAGTTTATTTTAGGCGCTTCAAACCTGGTTGTCTGCCCGACTGGCAGGCGAACGGCAATGCCGCTTTATGATTGTGATATGGGAAAAGCAAGACCTGCAGGCTATTTGCATACAGGTTTAGATAGATACGAGGTATTTGATTTTCAAGAGGATGGATTAGGAAAGCTAAGGTCATTCATTGATAATAAAAAACTGCCTTTTAGTTTCCATGTGCCCTTTTACAGACCCTCATATTTTCCATACATTGGCGTAACTACATTTTTTCTTAATGACGATCCAAATAAGAGAGGTCTTTCTCTTAAACTAATCAATAGCACTATGCATTATGCAAAGGGGTGGAAGGCTGATTTTGTCGTGACACACTTAAACTGGATGGAGGATTCTAAAAACAGGAAGAAAGTAATGGCTCTTGCAAGTGATACAGAATCGAGATTCTGTGAATTAGCGGACAGGTACAATTTGCCCATTAATGTTGAATTTGGAGGATATTCCGGGTATTTCCACGAACCGGCACAATTTGTAGAATTTGTTAAAGATCATCCATTACTAGGCATCTGTATCGATATAGGGCATACATTCCTTATATCCGGAATACGAAATCGTAATTTTTTTAAGGATATAGAAACCATGTCGCCACATACCAAATCAATACATGTGTGGAACACCAAAGGGCTTGATCACTGCAAAGAACACAATCACGTACCGGTCCACCCCTCACAAAAGACAAAGGACGGATGGGTAGACATAAAGAAAACACTTGAAATAATATTATCACATAACAAAGACTGCGATATAATATTTGAATATAACCATACTTATTACGACAACATACCTGGTGAGGTTAAGGAAGGTATGGAATGGGTTAGGGAGATTGTAAGCAACGTATGAAAGATAAAGATTTCAGGGTTTTGTTAATCAATTGTAATACAATGATGGATGTCCTTCTGCCCGTGGGGCTGTCCCTGATATCCGCATGCCTTAAAGAAAAAGGGTTTGGAGTAAAGCTGTTTGACACCACCTTTTACAAGACGGCAACTGAGACCGGAGACGAAGCAAGGGCAAAAAACCTTCAGGTAAGGAAAACAAACCGTGAGGAGTTTGGTCTGGTATATAAAGATACTGATCTTTTCGATGACCTTAGAAAGATGGTAGAAGAATACAAACCGGACATTATAGGCTTGTCCTGTATAGAATGCACTTATGAACTTGGAATAGAAATACTCAGGAGTATAAGGCATTATTATAACGTTCCCATGATTGTGGGGGGTATTTTTGCTACTTTTGCTCCAGCGGAAATTATTGCTGAAGATTGTGTAGATATTGTGTGCGTGGGAGAGGGGGAATATGCCCTTGTTGAGCTATGTACTAAGATTACTGATGGCCAGGATATAACGTCCGTACAGAACATGTGGATCAAGAAGAACGGCAAAATATTCAGGAATGGGATTAGAAGACCCGTCAACCTGGATGAACTGCCGTTTCAGGACTGGACTATTTTCGAACCCAGGAGATTTTATAAGCCCATGGGTGGGAAAATCTCCATGACCGGCACATTTGAAATGAACAGAGGCTGCCCTTACAGTTGCCGGTTCTGTAGTGATTACGGACTTAATAAACTTTATGCAGATAACGGAGGATACTATAGGGAGAAAAGCATTAAGAGGCTTATTGACGAGATGAAGGAAAAGAAGGAGAGATACAATCTGGAATTTGCATATCTGGTAGCCGAAAGCTTTCTTACAACTAAGCGGGAAAGGATTACCGAATTTATTGAACGCTATAAGGAAGTAAATATACCATTCTGGATTGAGGCAAGGCCTGAATCCATTAATGAAAAAAACATTAAACTCCTGGAGTCTTCAGGCTGTGAAGGAATAAGCCTTGGTATTGAAAGCGGCAATCTGAATCTGAGGCGTAATCTTCTGGGCAGGAATATGACAGATGAAACAATCTTAAAGGCATTCAGGCTTTTAGAGAAGTCCAGTCTCAGGGTAAGCGCTAATAATATCATAGGCTTCCCGACAGAAACCAGGGAGAATATTTTTGAGACTATAGAGTTTAACAGGAAAATAAATGTACCGGGTGTTATGGTTTCACTTTACAATCCTTATAAAGGCACCGCCCTGCGTGAATATTGTGATGAAGAAGGGTTTATGCAAAGAAACGCCCATGCCGGAGATTACAGATCGGAAACAGTATTAAACATGCCGCAAATCTCCAGGGACGAACTGCTCGGACTCCAGAGAACGTTCCCTTTATACGTCAGATTTCCCAGGAGCGAATGGCCAAAGATTAAAAAATGCGAAGGTAACGGTCAGGAAGCAGAAGCCCTGTATAAAGAATTGTCCCGTGAATACACAGAGAAATATTTATAGGCCAGGCAGTGTGGAATCCAAATCCCAAGCCATATCTTATGTAACAAGACTGGAAAATGATTAGCAATAGCGATATCTCCGGGGCAATGACCATCCGACTGGAAGAAATATTTGATCAATTGACGCAGATGCCTGAATTTGTGGAAGGCATCCGGAGGGCGCCCGCAAGAAATTTCACTTTATCCCCAAAAGAGACCGAACTCGCCTTAAAAAATGCACTAAGATATATTCCTGAAAAGTGGCATCTAAAACTGGCTCCTGAATTTTTAGATGAGCTGCTCACAACCGGACGGATTTATGGATATCGCTTCAGGCCGGAAGGAAACATAACCGCCAAACCAGTTGATCAATACATCGGCAACTGTATAGAGGGAAAAGCCTTTCAGGTAATGATCGATAACAATCTTAATTTTGATATTGCGCTTTATCCTTATGAACTGGTTACCTATGGTGAAACCGGACAGGTCTGTCAGAATTGGATGCAGTACAGACTTATCAAAATGTATCTGGAAAAGATGACCCGGCGCCAGACATTAGTTGTTGAATCCGGCCACCCACTCGGTCTGTTCGAATCTGCGCCTGAAGCGCCGCGAGTGATAATCACCAACGCACTCATGGTTGGTTGTTTTGATGATCAGGAAAACTGGCACAGAGCAGCGGCGCTTGGCGTTGCGAATTACGGTCAGATGACGGCGGGCGGATGGATGTATATTGGGCCGCAGGGTATTGTTCACGGGACATACAGTACTATTCTGAATGCCGGCAGACTCAAACTCAACATTGCCGAAGATAGTGGCTTAAGGGGATATCTTTTTGTATCTTCCGGCCTTGGCGGAATGAGCGGCGCTCAGGGCAAAGCTGTAGAAATTGCAAATGGTGTAGGCGTTATCGCCGAGGTTGATTATTCAAGAATTCAAACAAGATACGACCAGGGCTGGATTAGTAGAATCGTCGATGATCCTGCCGAAGCATTCAGCCTGGCAAAAGAATACCAGCAGAAAAAAGAAACTCTGGCTATCGCATTCTATGGAAACATTGTAGACCTGCTGGAATATGCGGTGGGAAATGATATCAAGATTGACTTGTTATCCGACCAGACCTCATGCCACGCAGCTTATGAAGGCGGATATTGCCCTCAGGGGTTGACCTTTGAAGAGCGTACGGAGCTATTAAAGACGGATAATGCAAAATTCAGAGAATATGTGGATCGGTCATTAAGACATCACTTTGAACTGATTAAATCAATGGTTGACAGAGGAGTGTTTTTTTTCGACTATGGAAACAGTTTTTTAAAGGCGGTCTTTGATACCGGCGTTCAAGAAATCTGCAAGAACGGCAAAGATGCTACCGATGGATTTATCTTTCCGTCTTATGTAGAAGATATTATGGGTCCTCTGTTATTCGATTACGGCTACGGCCCGTTTAGATGGGTTTGCCTTAGTGGAAAGAAAGAGGACCTTGTCAAGACCGACAAAGCGGCTATGTCATGCATTGATCCAAACGCAAGATGTCAGGATAAGGATAATTATATCTGGATAAGAGATGCAGAGAAACATAACCTTGTTGTAGGCACTCAGGCCAGGATATTATATCAGGATGCTGCGGGCAGAATGAATATAGCGCTCAAATTCAATGAAATGGTTCGTAAAAGGGAAATAGGACCGGTGATGATGGGCAGAGACCACCATGATACCGGAGGCACCGATTCGCCCTTTAGAGAAACGGCAAATATAAAAGACGGCAGTAATATTATGGCGGACATGGCGACGCAGTGTTTTGCCGGAAACGCTGCCAGAGGCATGAGTCTGGTTGCACTGCATAATGGCGGTGGCGTCGGTATCGGAAAGGCCATAAACGGCGGTTTTGCGCTCGTCCTGGATGGAAGCGAAAGAGTTGATCGTATTATCAGACGGGCAATACCCTGGGACGTAATGGGTGGTGTTGCCAGACGAAGCTGGGCAAGAAACGAAAATTCTATTGAAACCAGCATTAAATATAATATTAATCGAAAAGGTCTCGACCATATTACACTTCCCTTTATTGCGGATGAGAAACTTATCCAAAATCTGGTCTCTGAAGCATTTAAGAAAAGTACTTAGAATATAAGTTTTCAATAAATTATGAAAGGCTGCATGATAATTAAAAATGCTTCCCAGCTTGTGACCTGTAGCGGTTTTAAGGCCAGGCAGGGGAAAGCCATGTCTGATTTGCACATAATCGATGACGGCGCTGTGGTTATTGAAAACGGCGTAATAACGGCTGTCGGTACAACCAGTGAAGTGTTGGGAAAATTTGACGAATCCAAATTTAATACTATCAATACAATGGGAAAGGCGGTTTTACCAGGGTTTATCGATTCTCATACCCATTTTGTTTTCGCAGGCTACAGGGCTGAAGAGTTTTCCTGGCGGCTGCGTGGCGAAAGCTATATGGAAATAATGAATCGTGGAGGCGGAATCGTCAGTACGGTTAGAGCCACGCGGGAAGCCTCCAGGGAAGACTTAATAGAATCAGGCAGAAAACGCCTCGACTCGATGTTGTCCTTCGGCGTTACAACCGTGGAAGGGAAAAGCGGTTACGGCCTGGATGAAAAAACAGAGATAAAGCAACTGGAAGTGATGGAGGCGTTAGACAAACTTCATCCTGTGGATATTGTCAGAACATTTCTGGGGGCTCACGCAGTCCCTGAAGATTTTAAAGGCAGAGAAGATAAATTTATTGATTATATGGCGGATAGTGTCATGCCTCAAATCGCACATCGAAACCTTGCAGAGTTTTGTGATGTTTTTTGTGAAAAAGGAGTCTTTTCACTGGAACAATCTAAAAGGCTGCTGCTCAAGGCAAAAGAGCTCGGATTTAAGCTAAAGATTCATGCAGATGAAATCTCCCGGCTTGGCGGCGCTGAACTGGCGGCCGAACTTGGTGCGGTTTCGGCAGACCATCTGCTCCATGCTTCTGACAAAGGTATTGCCGAACTGGCAGAACGCGGCATCGTTGCAACACTGCTTCCGGGAACGGCATTCAGTTTAAAGGAACCGTATGCCAGAGGCAGGTACATCATAGATCAGGATTGTGCGGTAGCCCTGGCGACTGATTGTAATCCGGGAAGCTGTTTTTCCGAATCGATACCGCTCATTTTTGTACTGGCCACTCTCTATATGGACATTACGATCGAAGAAGCAGTCACTGCGCTGACGATAAATGGCGCTGCGGCAGTTGACCGGGCAGACAGCATTGGAAGCATTGATGTGGGTAAAACAGGTGATATAATAATCCTTGAATTCCCATCGTACAAATATATTCCCTACCATATCGGTGTAAGTTGCGTGGAAAAAGTCATTAAAAACGGCAATCTCGTATTTGATAAAGAAAATAAAATCAGCAGGTGAAAGGAAAATCTTCTTAAATTTCATTATGTTAGCAGAACTAACCATAAAAGAGTTTCTGGAAAAGATAGCATCGAATTCTCCTGCTCCAGGCGGAGGCAGCGTGGCCGCTTTAAGCGCAGCGCTTGCGGCAAGCCTGACGGAAATGGTGGCGAAGCTTACCATCGGCAAGAAAGGCTATGAAGCCGTGGAAGATGAGATGAAAGCCGTTGCACGAGATGCCGTGAAACTCAAACATAAGCTTGTTCAGGCCATTGATAAAGATTCCGATGCCTATAAAGATGTGATAACTGCCATAAAGCTGCCCGGGAGTACCGAAGCAGAAAAACGTAATAGGGAAAAGGCTATTCAGAATGGATTGAAACAGGCAACATTAATCCCGATGGCCATAGCCGAAGATGCCGCCCGGGTGATGGAACTGGCTGGAAGGGCGATAGCAAAGGGAAATAAAAATACCATCCCTGACGGGGCAGTGGGCGTCATGATGGCGAAAACGGCAATTCTTTCAGCCTTATACAATGCCAAGATCAACTTAAGCTCCATAAAAGACAACACCTTTATTGAAAAAATCTCAAGGCAGATAAAAGGTCTGGAAGCAAAAGTGTTGGGAAGGGAAAAAGAATTGCTGTCTGATGTAAATTTATAAATATGTCCGTTTTACACTATAAAGAATACAATGAAAAATGAGACGATTGTATCTATTACTACACCAATTGGCGAAGGAGGAATAGGAGTAATACAGGTATCCGGGCCGGATTCACTTGAAATCGTAAACACAGTATTCAGGGGAAAGAAACTGAAAGACTTAAGGAACGCAGAGTCAAAGAGACTTTACTACGGCGATATTCATTTAAACGGTTCAACAGTTGACGAAGTTATCGTAAACGTACTCAGGAAAGAAGACAGTTTTACCGGTGAGGATTTAGTCGAGGTTAATTGCCACGGCGGCATCCGGGCAGTAAGGAAGACGCTTGAGTGCGTAGTCTCCTCAGGAGCAAGGGAGGTTCATTGGAAAGAGTTGGGAGGCTATTCCCTTAAAAACAATAAGATTGATCTTATTCAGGAAGAGGCGCTATTAGAAATACCCAAAGCAAAAACAAGATTAGTGGTTAAAGTCCTTCTCGACCAATACGATGGAGCATTGTCTTCCTTTATAACCAAAATGATTAAAGAGATAGAAAAAAGCGATAATTACAGAGAACAGTTACACCTTACCAACGACCAATTAAAAGCAATACTGAAAACCGCAGTCTTCGGCTGTGCAATCACATCACCTCAGAAACTGATTATCACGGGCAAACCCAACGCAGGTAAGTCCACGCTAATTAATGCACTTTTGAAAGAAGAGAGGTCAATTACTCACAAAGAACCTGGCACAACAAGAGACGCCGTTGATGAGTTGATTTCACTCGACGGTATGCCATTCACAATAATAGATACTGCCGGTATAAGAGAGACAGATCACGAAGTAGAAAGGCTTGGCGTCCTGGAAAGTAAGAAGCAGTTAAGGCAGGCAGATAAAATAATCATTGTGTTTGACAATTCTAAACCCGCAGAAAAAGAAGATAAAGAGTTGATAGAATTTATTGCTAAACTTGATTTACATAAAGCAGACAACTCCACAAAAATATCCATCTTTCCAGTATTAAATAAGGCAGACCTGCCGCGTAAACTAAACCTGTCAACACTTATTGGGGAAACATTTAAACCGACATGTCAAATATCCGCCTTGAATGGTGAGGGACTCTCAACCCTTGAAGAAAATCTGGCTTCCGAGTTTAAGGAGTATACAAAATATACACCTGAAAGACCCATAATCTTCACCAAACGACAGCAGAAATATTTATCCAAAGCCTTACACTCCTCTGAACAATGTATACACTTGATTGATAAAGACAAAGACACAGACATAGCAGATTATTCAGATCACTTTAATGACATGAAGCAAAATCTTATGAACTGTATTGCCGCTACTCATTAGTAGTGGAAACCTTCCTGCCCGACTTCGTCGTTCGGGCGGGCAGGTTTCCATGTCCATGGGTTGCCAGGCATAAATGGTCAATAAACACAACCTGGATAAACCAGAACTAACAGGAGTTTAGTAAATTACAAAACTCAAATAACAAACCTATACTGCACCCCATTAAGTAAGCAGGTCAGATTAGGAGGTTCCCTCCTTTAAAAAATCCCGCACTTTCTTTATGTCAGCCCAGACTTTTTTCTTGTCATTGGGATTTCGCAGCAGGTATGCGGGGTGATAGGTTGCTAAGAGTTTTGTGCCTTGATATTCAAAGAATTTCCCCCGCAGTTTACCGATAGTTTCCTTAGTATCCAGCAATGTCTGTGCGGCAAATGTACCCAATGCGCATATTATCTTTGGACATATTATCTCAATTTGCTTAATCAAATGCGGCGTGCACAGCGCTATTTCATTAGCATTGGGATTTCTGTTCTCCGGAGGACGGCATTTCAGAATATTGGCAATATAGACCTCCTCTCTTTTCAAACCTATTGATTCTATAATCTTTGTCAGAAGTTGCCCGGCTCTCCCGACAAATGGTTCCCCCTGTACATCCTCATAATGGCCCGGAGCCTCTCCAACAAACATGAGGTCTGCATCCGGGGCGCCTGTTCCAAAGACTACGTTTGTCCTGCCTTTACATAACTCACATTTTGTACATTGTTTTACCTGTTTCTCTAATTTCTTAAGTTCTTTAATCTTCTCTGATTTGCTCAATTCGACCTTTATCCTTTCGTTATGGGTATCAGTACGAGGCTTAAGTAGTGGAGATGTTACATCCTCTTCGGAAGAAGTATAAATTTTTCTTATTGGAGACAACTGTAGATAATTTGCACCGAATTTTCTTTCTAAATCAACTTTATCAGAAAGGACGTTAAGCAGTGATAATATCTCGGCCTTTGTTTCCTGTAACCTGGTTGATTTAAGTGATGAACTCATACTGGGCCATTAAAATTTCTTTTAGCCATTCTGGCAAGGAATTTCATTTTGCAATTTAAGGATTTTTTGTGTCTTTTCGTGTTTTTCGTTGGGTTCTTTCTAAATCCTGACAGGTTCGAATTATATCGGAGTGCTAAAAGCTTGTCAAAATCTCTTTTTCCTTGAATTTGTTATAATACGAAATTACAATATACCATTCAAAATATTTACATAATGTAAATGCTCGACAAATCCCTGAAAACTATTATTACCAGGAATGAACCAGCGGTTTAAGCAGATATATATTTTTTATTAAATTGTGCATGCGTGTAATGAAGGAAAAAGACTATGTATAAGATTATTGAGAAAGAAAAGATTGCTGAAGCAATTTATTCCATAACGGTTGAAGCGCCAAAGATTGCCGTTAAGAGAAAGGCAGGTCAGTTTATTGTATTGATAACTGACGAAAAAGGCGAAAGGGTGCCGCTGACAATTGCAAGTTCTGATAAGGATAAAGGCACTATTGACATAGTTTTTCAAGCCGTTGGCCATACTACCAAACTATTAGCCTCTTTAGAACCGGGCGATTGCATAAAAGATATCTTAGGCCCCCTGGGACATCCTACTCATATTGAAAATTTCGGGACAGCTGTGTGTATCGGCGGCGGCCTGGGTATTGCCCTTGCAATGCCGATAACGGAGGCCCTGCATGAAGCTGGAAACAACGTGATTTCCATCATAAGCGCACGAAGCGAGAATTTGCTGCTAATGGAGGATCGACTGCGTGAAATCAGTAATGAATTATTGATTGCTACGGATGACGGCTCTAAGGGGTTCCACGGCTTTCCTACCCAAATACTTCAGGAGATGATTGATAACAAGAAAAAAATTGACATCGTATTTGCCGTTGGTCCCGTACCGCTCATGGGAGCCGTATGCAAAGTAACAAAACCATATAATATCAAGACGATAGTAAGCCTTAATCCTATTATGGTTGACGCAACAGGGATGTGCGGTGCATGTCGTGTAGAAGTAGGCGGCAAGACAAAATTTGCCTGTGTGGACGGTCCTGAATTTGATGGGCATCAGGTTGACTTTGGTATGTTGATGAAAAGGCTAAGAACCTATAATGATGCCTATACAGAGGAAATCCAGAAGGACGCTCAAGCAGAAGCATCTCAGATGGATGAGGTAAAAGCCGAAACCTATAAAAAGGTTGAAGGAGAGCTTTTGAGTCAGCAAACTGTTTTAAAAGAAGGAAAGAAGAAAATAAAAATTCCTAGACAAATAATGCCACAGCAATCCGCAAAAACAAGAATAAAGAATTTCAAAGAGGTTCCTTTTGGATATTCTATTGAACAGGCTCAAAGGGAGGCAAGCAGATGTATTCAATGTAAAAAGCCATTATGTTTTGAAGGATGTCCTGTTAATATAGATATTCCTGCGTTTATTAAACTTATAGGCGAGGGTGACTTTATTGGCGCAGCCCGTAAGATAAAGGAAACAAACGGCCTCCCCGCGGTATGCGGCAGGGTATGCCCCCAGGAAGATCAATGTGAAAAGGTTTGTATAGTTGGCAAGAAATCAGATCCCGTATGTATAGGTAATCTGGAGAGGTTTGTAGCGGATTATGAAAGAGAACATGGTGATGAATATATCCCGCATATACCTGAGAAAACAGGTCACAAGATTGCCGTGGTAGGATCCGGCCCTGCCGGTCTTACTGTAGCCGGGGATTTAGCAAAAATGGGACATGATGTAACCATCTTCGAGACATTACATAAAGCCGGCGGCGTGCTGATTTACGGGATACCGGAATTCCGATTGCCGAAATACATAGTAGAATCTGAGGTAGATTATTTAAGAAAGCTGGGAGTGAAGATTGAACTCAATTCTATTATAGGAAAGAGTGAGACCGTAGATGAACTTTTAAATAACGGCTTTGACGCTGTTTTCCTGGGTACCGGAGCCGGTCTGCCAATGTTTATGCAGATACCTGGAGAGAATCTCAACGGCGTATATTCAGCCAATGAATACCTGACCAGAGTAAATTTAATGAAGGCATATGATCCGGAATACGAGACACCAGTATTGAGAAAAAAGAAGGTTGCCGTACTGGGCGCCGGAAACGTAGCAATGGATGCAGCCAGGACCGCCCTGCGTCTGGGCGGAGAAGACGTTTACATTGTTTATCGTAGATCCAGAAAAGAGATGCCTGCCAGGATAGATGAAATTCATCATGGTGAAGAGGAAGGTTTAAAGTTCAATTTCTTAATGAATCCTATCAGGGTTATTGGTGATGACAAAGGATGGGTAAAGGGTTTGGAATGTATAAAGATGGAATTGGGTGAACCGGATGAATCAGGCAGGAGACGTCCAATACCTATCGAAGGTTCCGAAACTGTTCTGGATGTTGAATGTGTGATTGTTGCCATAGGTAACGGTCCTAATCCACTGATACCCGCCACAACACCCGGTTTGAAAACAAACAGAAGGGGCAACATAATCGCCGATGAAGAAACTGGGTTAACATCCAAGAAGGGTGTTTTTGCAGGAGGAGATATAGTTACCGGGGCCGCAACCGTAATCCTCGCAATGGGTGCAGGTAAAAAGGCTGCTGTGGCAATAGACAATTATGTAATGGGAAGAGAACCTGAACCTGCTAAAAAAGAGTCCTGATTGATGCAAATCAACGTAAACGGTGAAAAGAAGGAATGTCCAACAGGAAGTTCTGTATCTAAACTATTGGAAAGCCTTGATATTGATAAACGGTATGTTGCAGTAGAATTAAATCATAAAATAGTTCCACGCATACAATTTAGTGAAAAAATGCTGCAGGAAAATGATAGTCTGGAAATAGTTACCTTTGTTGGCGGTGGGTGAAATGGAAGATACAGGTCTTAAGCTTGGTAAATATGAATTTAACTCCAGGTTGTTTGTTGGTACGGGAAAATATCAAACCTTTGATATAATGAAGGATGCCCTGGAAGCCAGTGGTGCGGAGGTTATCACTGTAGCGGTGAGGCGGGCAAATATCGGCGGCAAACCGGGAGAGTCATTACTCGACTATATTGATAAAGATAAATATACAATATTACCTAATACTGCCGGGTGTTATTCTGCCGATGAGGCTGTCAGAACAGCGCTCCTGGCAAGGGAAATGGGTATCTCAGACTTAATAAAGCTGGAAGTACTGGGTGATGAGAACACACTGTTGCCGGATCCTGTTGGTACCTTACAAGCCACTGAAACACTGGTAAAGGAAGGTTTTACCGTCCTCGTCTATACCTCTGATGACCCGATAATTGCTAAACGGCTACAGGATGCAGGCGCAACCAGCGTTATGCCGGCTGGAGCTCCGATAGGTTCCGGCCAGGGAATCTTAAACCCGAACAATATAAGAATCATTCTCGAAACATTAAGTGTGCCTATTATAGTTGATGCAGGGGTAGGCACCGCATCGGATGTGACAGTCGCCATGGAGCTTGGTTGTGAGGGAGTGTTGTTAAATACCGGTATTGCACAGGCAAAAGACCCTGTTAAAATGGCCAGAGCGATGAAACTGGCATGTGAGTCCGGCCGTTTGGCATATTTATCAGGCAGAATACCCAAAAAATTATATGCTAATGCCAGCAGCCCTTTAAAGGATTTCTAATCTGAAGATAACTAGGAATCGGAATTATAAAAGGTCAGGCAAGATGCCTGATCTATATTATTATCTTAATCTGAAATAACCCGAAAATAGTCGAGGCATCTTGCCTCGAATTTACTTTAAAGGATTTTTAAATAGAACATTCCTGCCAGGTCTCCTAGCCCTAATTGTTATCTTTACTAATTCTCATACATTTATTAAAAAGAAGAAAATACCAATGTTAGCAAAACGCATTATACCCTGCCTTGATGTTAAAGATGGCAGAGTGGTAAAAGGGACAAGGTTTTTGGAATTAAGGGACTCCGGTGACCCTGTGGAGATTGCCGGGTTATACGACAAGCAATGCGCAGACGAGCTGGTCTTTCTTGACATTACGGCTTCACATGAGAAAAGGAACATTATTCTCGATGTAGTCAGGCATACGGCAGAAGAAGTTTTCATGCCGCTTACGGTTGGCGGTGGAATTCGAACTATTGAAGACATAAGGAACCTTCTGAATGCCGGCACAGACAAAGTATCAATAAACACTACCGCCGTAAAAGACCCTGATTTTGTAAATAAAGCGTCAAGGCGTTTCGGCAGTCAATGCATCGTGGTAGCCATCGATGCCAAAAGAAAAGGAGATGGATGGGAGGTGTTCATAAATGGAGGACGCACCCCTACCGGCAAAGACGCTATTGAATGGGCCAGGGAAGTAGAGTCAAGAGGCGCCGGTGAAATACTCCTTACCAGTATGGACTGTGATGGAACCAGGGATGGATTTGATCTGGAACTTACAAGATCAATCTCCGAGAATCTGGAGATACCCGTTATAGCTTCCGGCGGCGCGGGAAAGCTCGAGCATTTTTATGATGTATTTACAAAGGGTAAGGCAGACGCCGCATTAGCCGCCTCTATATTCCACTTTAAAGAATACGAAGTCTCTGAGGTAAAGGACTATCTGGCAGAAAGAGGGATAATTGTTAGAAAAGGTTGAGTCAGTTTTGATAACACATCTTTCATCTATTTAACCTCTTTAATACTTTTCAATACCTTTTTTAGAATAAGCAATCACAACAACCGCAGCAATTGTAAACAATAAAGAATTGGCCTTTGGAGCGATATTAGGAACGATACAGTTTGTAGAACGCATGAGAGAGAAACTGAGGAATAGAAAGGAAGTAAGGAATGATGCTGAGATATCAGGTATGATATATGCGCGCCCATGTCCAAAAATAGATGAAATAAGCGAAGCAGTGCGTGGCGCATACGGAATACCTAAGGAAGAATTGTGTGTTAAGGGACACAAAGGCAATGAAAGTCGTGATGCGGCAATATATTTATCGAAAAAGTATTCAAGGTGTACGTGTGATGAAATAGGGAAATATTTTGGAGGTATTCGACCTTCAGCCTTCAGCAGTGAGTTTGGGGAGCAGGCGAGCAATAGAGCGAATGAAGTCAGATAAGAGGTTTTTGGATAAGATCAAACAACTAGAGACTCATATAGTAAATCGATAATATCAGACAAATATCAAACATCAAAGATGTGATAATATGAGAGATGATTCCTTACAAAGCGGTTAAAATAAGTTTATAACTTTATAACTTTTAACAGTAAAGGAGGAATCATCATGTATCACGTAGGCGTTGATTTGCACAAGGAAACATCTTGGTTTTATATTATAGATTCTAACGGTAAAAAGGTTGATAGTAAAAATATATTAAACAAACCAGAAATTTTAAGAAAGTATTTTGAACAGATACCAAAACCTTTTGTGCTGGCAGTCG
>MHZA01000163.1 GCA_001828595.1 Planctomycetes bacterium RIFCSPLOWO2_12_FULL_40_19 | reverse complement strand
CTCTCCTTATATTTTCAGGATTCAGGCCAAGCAGGAAGTGGATCATGGTGGTGTTGCCAGCGCATAATACAGACGTTATATCTTCAAGGTTTATACTGTTTCTTTTGACTAATGTTGAAATAAGACCGTTTATATCTGACACAATTGTTCTTTGCATTTCATCAAGGGCTTCATTCTGCATTGCGTAAATTATTCTTTGGATGTAGTCTTCTCCAAATTTCATTTGAGTATTATAGATGGCTTCTGAATCAACCACCTTTGAGGTTTCAATCTCAAGCAGGCTTGCTACTACTGTCGTGGTTCCAATGTCAACTGCAATGCCATAATTTAAGTGGCTGGTATCACCCGGCTGGACGTCAACAATCTCAAGTGTACGGCCGCGGTGTCCCAATGTAACGGTTACTGTCCAGTCATTTTGCCTCAGTACTTCCGGGAGTTTTTTCAATATACGATATCCGGTTTGCATAACGTTCAGCTCAACTCCCTGTTTCATCATTATCGCCTGATAAAGGCGTTCGTGGTCAGCAACGTTATCGTCCATTGACGGCGGTTCTAATTTGAGACATACCTTTTTAACCAGGGGGTCATGTTTGAATTGCGCCTGATCCAGAATCGCCTTCCATGTCATGAAATGCTGTTCATTCTGGTCTAAAAGTATTTTCTTCCCTTCAAGTCTTGTTTCTTTGGGGATTAGAATTTGCAGATCGCTGACAATCCTTGCCTCACATGCAAGTATATAATTCTTTTCCGTCTCTTCTTCGCTTAGTAATTTAGTTGGCGGAGCGTCTACTTTGCCGCTTGAAAGAATAACCTTACATTTTCCGCAAATGCCGTCTCCTCCGCATATGCTGTTAATGTAAATATTAGCCTTGTGTGCGGCATCAAGGACGGTGTTTCCCTTCCTGATCTCAACAATCTTGTCGTTGGGAAGGAAATGTATCTTAAAAGTATTATTGTTTTCAGACATGGTTATTTTTAAGTGGGTAATTTACAGGAATTTCCATGTAAAGTCTTTTGTCCTGATGCTTCACGGTAGGAGCCGTCTCCTGACGGCGAGCGAACAATTATTGTAAAGATACTAATGCCATATAGTTTTAAGGTACGTTGGTAATCCGGAGGCTTCTTTTGGGCCTACGAGCACTTCCCAATTTGTTTTTTCCTGTATCTTGGCCGAAAGGACTGCAACGAGCCCTGGAATTATAAGTTTTTTGTGTTTAACCTTCTCTTCTATTTTTGAATCTGACATAGCCTTTGCAACAACGTCTTCGTTGAGTTTATCACCGGAATATGCTGTCAGTACGGAAGTTCCTTCGGTTCCGACTGCCAGGATATAAGCCGGTGTACGACTTGCTTCCACTTCGCCTTCGACCGTGTAGTAAGTCAATGAGAAGTTTGTTGTGAATAGAACAGGTGAATTTTCATTGGTCTGGCCGATTTCATAGAGCTTTGGTTCAACTTGCACGGGTTTCTGCGGGTCAGTGAAAATGTTTTGACGCACGGTTAGTAGTGGCATAATCTGCCATGGTTCACATGAATCAACTACCACTATTCCGGCATATTTTGACATAAAAGCGCTGGCGCTTGCAATCTCCTGTCCTGGGTTACCGTTTGGCATATATGTTAAGGCTGGAAAGCCGAGTTGACGAAATGCCTTTTTTAGCGCTGCTCTTCTAATCTTTGTGAGTCCCTGCAGTATCTCTTTAACGCTTTCTGAAACCTGGTTCAGGACTATCTCTGTAACGCCGACTCCCTTAATCTTCTCAGTAAGATCTGCTAGTTCTTCCAGAGTAGGGGCGCTTATTGTCATTGGGCAGTTCTTTTCTTTTGCAATGGTTGCCATAGCTTCCCAGTTGTCTGCATTCGCACCATAGATTAATGGTTTTTTATCTGCACAAATCTCTAAAGCAGCCTTCATATTATCTGCTGATTTACTCTGCAGTATAATGGATAAATGTGTGTTATCGCTTACATTCTTTGCTCTATCCGCAAATCTGGACGCATCCCCGCTATTATTTTGCAGTGCAATAAGATCTATCTCAATCTCTGTCCCCACACGTGTGAACTTGAGACTGTTTATTTTGTTCAGCCTTTCATTAAAAGCTTTGTCGTCAAGACTGTCGCTTAAGGTTACGGCTACACCTGTTGGGTTATAGAATTTCTCGTCATGCCTGAATAGTACATTTTCTTCACCTATACTTACATGTTTTTCACCACTTCCTATTGTAACCAACTTAATCGGCGGCGCCGATGCTTCGCCTAGTATGCTTTTTGCCTCTTCGCTTACGTCAGGGCAATCTTTCAGTTCCGCTTTCTTTTGTGCCAGTTGCATTGCGAATGCCAAACATGTTGCCCTTCCACATTTTTTACAGTTTGTTCTTGGCAGAAGTTTAAAAATCTCAAGACCTGTCAGTGCCATGTATCCGATCCTCTATATTTTGTAAAGTTAACTATAATAAGTCGCTGTGGGTTTTAATTATTTTGCTTATTAACCCGTATTTAACCGCCTCTTCGGCAGACATCCAGTAATTTCTTTTGGTATCGTTTTCTACCTTTTCAAACGCCTGGTTTGTTTCTTCGGCTATCATTCTGTTGATTTTCTCACGGCATTTCAGTATTTCGCTGGCTTCTATTTGTATATCTGAGGCTGTGCCATGAACTCCCGTTGACGGTTGGTGAATAAGTATTCTGGCATTTGGAAGGCTGATTCTATTTTCCCTCCCGGTACCAAGCAAAATTATCACTGCAGCGCTTGCAGCAACACCCGCACATATATTTATGATTCTAGGTTTGACAAATTTCATCATGTCGTATATTGCAAATCCTGCATCCGCATCTCCTCCGGGGGAGTTAATGAATACTTTAATTTCTTTTTCAGGATATTCCTGTTCCATTATAAGAAGTTGTGCTATTGTCCTTTGAGCCAATCGTTTAGTAATTACGTCTGTTATCATTATTGTGCGGTTCTTCATAAGCTTTGCGCCTATGAGGTCTAAGCGTTGATTGTCTTTTTCAACATCGTCTTTAAAATTTATTTCTTTCATTTTCTTCCCTTCATTTTAAAACATAGGTCCCATTTCTAGCGCCGGATGATCTACTTTTTGCATGTACTCCAAAACTTCTTCTTCTGTCCGGGCAATTGTTTCGTCTGCTATCTTGCTGAGAAAATCTTCCAGTCCTGCATTGTTTGCCGCATCGCTGATCGCGTTTCCTATCTCATCCTTAAGCTGCTTTGGCATCCAAACCAGCCTGGCAAGCCCGCCGTCTCCAGATATAAATTTACTGCTGCTCATGTAAAATTTACTATGCCCTACGAATCCAGGTGTTTGTATGCCTCCTCCCACGGTTCCGGCAAGTGTTGAGAACTTCATTCCGCATGGAGTCATTCCTGTGAAGTCTCTATCTACTGTCATAATTCCGTTTGTCATTGGCAACATTGCAGAAATACATTCGAAACAACCGCAGCTTGTCATTGGATTTGTAACCATGCTGTACATGCTTACCTGTTCAAATTCTTTATTAGAGTTCTGGTACAGAAATTCATTTGTCCCTTCCCAAAGCCCCAGCTTTTCATCTATTACTTTGCCTTTCTCAATAGGTTGGTTAGGTCCTGTTGGTGTTATTTCGTAACCTGCCTTTCCGTCCAGCCAGCTTACGGCGCCACATAACCCCGAACGCTCAGGCGATATTATACATACGTGACTGGGTGCAAAACTCTGGCATAATGTACAACTGTAAAAGAGGTTTACGGATGAGTCTGTCATTCCAAGGGCTCTTTCATCACGCTCGGTAAATGCTGCCTTAGCCTCAGCAAGCTTCTTCTCGACATCTTCTTTTTTTGTATACAATGTAACTTGAACTTTATCTAACAATGCACTATATTCCTCATGATATTTGGCATGGATTATCTTGCCTATGTGGAACAATCTAAATCCTTTGTTATAGGCATCTTTGCTGATTCTGTGCCTGATAATATCTCTTTGCCCCATATGAAAAAATCCTTGTGCCTCTCCAAGAAAATGATGTGTTCTACGCTCAAATATCGGCTCAAATTCGCTCTGCATCTTACGTCCTGATACCTCGACGTAGATACCTAATGGTTTGCCGGGTCCCTGCTCCATTTCATCAATATCAGGACCGATGACTTCTACCCTGCCATCTTCTATTTCACTGTTGTCTCTCATTACAACATATTCGAATGATGGTGTGCCAGGGCCGCCTACTTCTATCTGCATGTCTTCCTTCCTGATCCTTTCACCTTCAAAGGCAGGGCCATATGGCACCGGAATGTCTACCTTGGCAGCCGCTACCTTGAGGCCCCTCACTTCTATGCATTTCTCTACAATCTTGTCATGGGGCACAAGTGGAACGACATGTTCGTATGTACAAACACCTGTAGGCAGGATTTTTGGTATGTCTGTATCTGCAATTGTCGGGAAGCCGTAATTTATAGCGCCTGCTGCATTGGCATACTTCTCATCATCAACTTCACCCAGAGCCATTACAAATGCAAATATTCTGTTTTTGTTATAGATTAGATTTTTTGTGAAATCTGCCGGCGCTATGCCTCCAAATGATAGAGCAGCTTTGTTTGCGAAACCAAGAGAGTAAATAGTAGCGGTTATACTTTTGCCGAATGGCACTAACCTGGTTTCCCAACCGAGCTGTACTCCCTCTTCATCAAGTTGTTCAGCAAAAGACTTTCCATCAGTGTTTGCAGAAATAAAAACATATAAGTTTTTTTCCTGTAGTTCGCGCGCTATTTGTACGGCTATCGCGTTTGTCGGCGCAGCTCCTACGACTGCCGCAAACCCAGGCGCTGTACCATCGACGAATTCTATGCCTCGCTCACGCAATATGACATCAGTAGCTGCTCCTAACCATATGCCTTCAACAGGGTTAGGGCCGACAAGGTATTTACACGCTTCTATTACCTCCTCTGCATAAAGGGTTGCCATACCGGCGTCAAGCGCCCAGCCAAGATACGGCAGATATACCTTTTCTTCAGGTATTGGCGGCAGCAAAGCTCTTGCATACCCAAGCGCCTCTTCACAATCCTCAAGAGTCTTCACTTTAAGGGCTGTTGCTGAATAAATTATTGGCAAATAATATCCCGTATCCGGAAACTCAACCTTGGCGTCTTTTCCCTTTGATTCTATTGCTTCTCTTAATTTATCTTCTGCCTGCTTTACAATTTTATGTGCGCCCCTTATTGCAGCAGTAGCTATAATTCTAGACATCTATAAATACTCCTCTAAATTAAATGAATTTTAATCTTTTTTCTGATGAGAATGAGCAATGCCTGGTTCACATCCGGCCTGTGCTGTTTTTACGTTTTCGGCATCAAGCGCGCGTCT
>MHZA01000162.1:4087-15381 GCA_001828595.1 Planctomycetes bacterium RIFCSPLOWO2_12_FULL_40_19 | reverse complement strand
AATTGGGACAGATCTTTATGATACGCCCTTAAAGTGTGTTCAGAGTAACCCTTTTCATGCTCCAGCTTTGCAATGAATTCTAAAGCCAGTTTCTCAATCATCAGACATCCCTTCCTTAAGATAAATTACCAATCCTCACACAGGGACACAGAGAACACTAAGAAAACTTTGCTGGTTCAATCTTGCAGATTGAACTAAAACATTTAGGTTCAGGCTACAAGCCTGAACCAGCAGGAAGGAGTTCAATTTAGGTATAAACAAAAGATAATAGTTTTTACCCTTTGCGTTCTTCGTGACTTCGTGTGAGGAATATAGTGCAAGCGAAACTTAGCTCTTATCATTTTCCTGTTTGCCGGAAAATACCTTTAACCAGTATTCAGCCTCAGCTTTAGAAGGGCCTATGTATTTGCTGGCGGGCTCATCGTCTTCCACTTTTCTAAACAACCTGCCTTCCTTCTTTGATGTCTGCAAACGCTCAACTTTCTTTTTAATATCTCTATAAAACGCTAAAGGTTCCACAACCTTACAGCCGTATTTTTTTACATACTGTTCGATGTCTCTGTCGGCAGTAATTACCGTAATGTGTCTGGGGTTTTCACTATTGCTCACCATCCTCTTAATTTCCTCATCTGCATCAATGCCCGGCCTTGAAAATACTACATCTATGCCCGCCACTCTTGCCTCGGATGTATTACCGTAACCTTTACCATCAAATACTACTATTAATTTATGTTTTCTTTTTTCTTTATACTGTTCAAGTATGGCAAGAAATCTATTACGCAAAATCTCTATATCACATTTTTCAGTACTGTACCCCAGTTCGGGGATCTTAAATATCACATTATAACCATCTACTATTATGTCCATAGAATTTAGCCCCTTTCAGCCCGCCTCCGCCAGAATGAGCGTCGGGCTGGCGAACGACGCAGTCGGGCAGGCCGCTAACTTCTTGGTTTTGCCCGCCAGGCTGAACCGTTCGGACTGGCTCCGCAAAATAAAAAAACACTAAACTCAGATAATAGTAACATTCAGTGGCATCCCTGGCAATAAACATCTTCTCAGCACATTAAATATTTCTACATGTGCTCTGCGGTTAATTGTTTCTTTTTATTTTTCATTTTCTGCTTTTTCCACTTTTGTTTTCCTTCGCGACCTCTGCGTTTTTGCGGTGAACATTTTCTAACGGACATTCTTCGCACTGCATTTTGGGTTTACAATAATATTTCCCCACCCTTACAATGAGGGCATGATACTCATTGTAGTGAGGCGCATTTTTTGGAAGATTGTCTTCGAAAACTGCCTTTATTGCCTCGTAGTCATAATCTTCAGTAATTAAGGCATGCCTCACAAGCACTCGTTTAGTGTATGCATCAACAACAAACGTAGGCTTTTCAGCAGCATATAAGATTATAGAATCTGCAGTTTCTCTCCCGATACCGTTTACGGAAAGTAACTCCTCGCGTAGTGTGGTATAATCCTGCTTAAACAACTTTGATAAACTACCATTATAATTCGAAAAAAGCCATTCTATAAAGTGTTTGAGCCTTTTGGCTTTAACGTTAAAATAACCCGAAGGCTTGATAAGCTCTGCAAGCTTTTTTATATCAATTTCGTGTAATTTTTTTGGTGTAAATACCTTTGCGGCCTTCAGGTTTTCAATAGCCTTTTCAACATTAGTCCAATTTGTATTTTGAGTAAGAATGGCTCCTATCACTACCTCAAATGCAGTATCTCCCGGCCACCAATATTGCTTCCCGAATGATTTAAACAGACTATCATAAATTTCAGTAAGCACCTTTGACTTTTTCATGGTTTATTATTCTATCAATCCTTATAATATAAAAGCAAAAAAATTATACAATCAACCTTAATTTCTGTTTTCAAGAGTTAAAGACCAAAATGTACCTAAACTAGAAAATATGGTGGATTCGCTCAGCTTGCTTAATACATTCCACTGCTACTGGAATAAAACATTAAATTATGCATAATTCTTTAGACGACAGAGAGGAGAATAAGTGAAAATAGGATTTACTGGAATTGATTTACCGGAAGGAAAAACGAAATACAGGGATGAAACCCTGATTGCTCTGGAGGAAAAAGATAAGGCAAAAAAAGTTGCTCCATTCTTTGCTGAATTTAAAAAAGACGAATTTGTACACTCTGATGCTATTGTAGTTCCCAAAAGCAATATTCTGGATATCTTGATTCTTGACATTGAGAAGATTGAGACCAGGTTGTCAAAGCTGGACGACGGCAGCGAAAAAACGTTAATGACGAAATGCATGGAACTATTAGAACAGGAAACACCCCTTTGCGACGGTGATTTCAATGATGAGGAAATGGAAATAATGACAGCCTTTGCCCCAATCAGTCTTAAACCTATAGTTCAGCTTGAAGGTGGTGAAGACTTAAACACCATTATTGCTCTAGCGCTCGAAAAAGCAAGTTATATGTTCTTTTATACATCCGGCCCCAAAGAATCACATGCATGGCTCGTGAAAAAAGGTTCAGAGATTATTGCGTGTGCAGAGAAGATACATTCCGACCTTGCGCGTGGATTTATCAAGGGTGATGTTGTCAGCTTTGAGGATTACATGAATTGCCATAATTTCAATGACTGCAAGTCGAAAGGGCTGGCCAAACTGGTTGACCGCGACTATATTGTCCAGCCGAATGAGATAATAGAAATCAGATTTAATGTGTAAAATGGAGTAAATAAACATGGCTGATCAAAATGTGATTGTATTGGGAGGGAGCGGCAATGTTGGCAGGGAATTTTTGTCTCAGGTTATTCAACATGATACCGTTTTCTCAAATAAACATCTTAATCCTACTAACATAATAGCGCTGACGAACAGTAAGGGTTTCTGGTTTAACAAACAAGGGTTGGAAATCCAGAAGAATCCGGAAAATGTTGACAAATGGAAACATTCAAAAGAGGCATTTAATGAATATATGCAATGTTTAGACCAATATCGGAAATACGATAATTTGGCAGAACTATTAAAATTAATTGATGATGAGGGAATGTCCGGTGAAGTAGTTTTCGTTGACATTACCTCAGGGAAGGATGATTTAAGAGATTTCCATCTAAAAGTAATCAACGACACAGAGGAAAGCATAGTAACTGCAAACAAAAACCCGCTCTCCATTTATTCAACTAAAGTATTCAGAGAACTTACCAGGTTCAGGGAAAGGTATGGGTTTCGTTGTACGGTCATGGCCGGAGCAAATGCTGTTTCTAATTTACTCGACTATTATGATACTTCTGAGATAATAAAAAAGATAGAAGCGTGTTTTTCAGGAACGCTGGGATATTTGTGTGCTGAACTGGAAAAAGATGAAAGAAGTTTCTCCCAAATACTGAATGATGCAAAAAGAATGGGTTACACCGAACCGCACCCGAAAGATGACCTGAACGGTCGGGACGTTGCCAGAAAGCTTATAATCTGTGCCAGAACATTCGGGCATAACGTCTCAATGTCAGACATAGATTTGGAAGGATTCATTGATGAGTCTTTCTTAAATATAGAAGATGTAACCGAGTTTATGGAATCTATAAAAGACGCCGACCAGGAAGTAAAAAGGAAATTTGATTCCGCTAAAAGCAAAGGCAAAACGTTAAGATATGTTGCCAACTTTAATCTATGTGAAAATGGTGATTCAACTTTTAAAGTAGGATTAAGAGAAGTTTCTCCAGGCTCTCCTCTGGGCAACTTGAAAGGTTCTTCAAATAAAGTTATAGTCGAGACAGACATATTTAATGGTGACAAAAAATATATTATAGAATCACCCGGAGCCGGGCCGGATGTAACCGCCTGGGGATTGAGGAGAGAACTCCTGTCAAGATTAAGAGGAAGAAAGGGAGGAGATTACAAACTGACGTAGACAAGAAAATAAATAGGACACACCCGCCAATAGACTTAAAATGGAAACTCTATGCTATTCAATCATTATCTCTTTCTTCCGCCCAAATATTTATGTGCTTCCGTGTCAATATCTTCTCCCCTGCTTTTAGGCCTGAAATAAAACTTCAGTGGTATTTCGCTAAAAGGTAGATTATCTCGTAATTGATTTGACAGGTATCTTTCATAATCGGAATTGAAAAGCCTTTTGTCATTGACAAACAATACAAATGTTGGAGGACAGACAGATACCTGTGTAGCATAATAAACCTTTGATATTTTAGATTTTCTCTTTGTTGGACGATGGCGTGTAAAAGCGTGTTCGAGGACTTTATTGAGTTCTGCTGTTGAAACCCGCGTATTCGCCTGCTTATATAATTCCTGTGCTAACTCAATTGTCTCAATTATATTTTCTCCACTGAATGAGCTTATGAATGACAAAGGGGCAAAGTGTAGCCCTGGTAAACGGGTGTGAACATATTTAATAAATTTTTCTATTTCTACATCTTCTGCAAGGTCCCACTTACTTACAACCAATAAACAGGGCTTATATTGAGTTTTGATATAATCACCAATATTTTTATCCACCTGAGAGATATCGCTGGGTGCGTCAATCAACAGTATTACTACATCGGCACGGCGAATAGACCTCTCCGCCCTTGCCATACCATAAAATTCTATAGAACCCTGAATTTGCTTCTTCTTCCTTATCCCTGCCGTATCAATGGCAATAAATTCTTTACCATCTATTTTAAACTTCACGTCAACTGAATCTCTTGTAGTACCCGGAATCTCACTGACTATAACCCTTTCCTCCTGAGCAAGTGTATTTATCAATGTAGATTTTCCCGCATTCCTCTTCCCCACAATAGCAATCTTCATTAACGAATCGGTCTTCACTGGCTTTGTATCTGTTTCAGGGAGAGTGGAAACAATCCTGTCTAATAGATCCACCCTGCCATAACTTTGCAATGCGGAAACCGGCAAAGGTTCTCCCAGCCCCAGCTTGAAAAACTCTGCTGTCTGAAGATCAAATTTTGCATCGTCACACTTGTTAACAACTAGAAGGAGTGGTTTCTTGATTTTTCGCAGTCTTTCTGCAACTTTAACATCTAATGGTGTGATCCCTTCACGAACATCAACAACGAAGAGAATCAGGTTTGCCTTTTGAAGCGCTATTTCTATTTGAACCTCTACCTCATGAGCAATATCTTCAATATCCGTTATCCCTATACCACCTGTGTCAATCAGCTCAAACAGATTCCCTTCGTGTTCAATCTCTACAGACACTCTGTCTCTGGTGACGCCACTCATTGAATCAACAATTGAAATGCGTTTTTTAGCTAAGCAGTTCAGGAGAGAAGACTTACCAACATTAGGTCTCCCTACAATAGTTACCGTGGGAAGAAACATTATAAGGGCCTATACATTATTATGATAAATCCAATAGATTTGATAAACATCTTGTGAAATACATGAAACTTCTTGAAAAGTTTCAAAGCAACTTAAATATTCAGGTTATTAATTTTCTCACCCTTAACCCTTATTATGTGCATTAAGGGTGTTTATCAAAATAACAACTACATTACTTTAATTAACGCCCAAAGAGTAAAATACGAGTAAGCTGTCTTATTCCGGCTTCTCTGACGATCATTCATCTGCAGTCTTTGGTTTTTCAGTTTCTTCCTGGCTGAGGTTCCGATTCTTCCGGTTACGGTCCTCGTAACTCTGGTCTTTCTTCTTCTGTTCTGATATTTTCCCTTCTTTTACACCAGGATTCCCTGCCTCTTCTTCCTTTCTCTCTACATCTGCCACTTCCTCTTTTTCTTCCATATAAACGTCTTCAATTTCAGTACCATCAACATCCTTCCTCAGGATTAAATAGGCAATTGTACTGGCAGAACCTGCAAAAGCAACTACTATACTCCCAACAACCACTTTAACCAGCACAATATGCAACATCAAAACTAAAGCGGCAAACTTCATTGATATAGATCCCAGTGGCGCCATTGCCGCCTTACCCCCGCTTAAACCTGCGATAAAGGCCCTTATAGTGTCAAATTTATCTCCCATACCGATTCCAACAGTACAAAAAGTAGTCTTCATAACAAGACAAGCTCCAAAACTTGCGAGAAAGGTCAGAATCACTCCACATACTATTATGCTAATCAACAATGATAAGAAATGTAATGGTCTTGAAAGCACATAGCTATATGCCCGGCTCATTGCATCAAATGTATCTGAACCCTCAGCACTTATAGTAGGGTACATCAGGAAGAAACCTATAATGCCAATAATGCCTATAAAGACAATTAAGAATCCCGAAAGAATCGCCAACGGAAACCCGATTGCAACAGCAATCTCGCCTGCAAATTTTATCTGGCCTAAAAGCCCTCCAAGAACATTACAGGCAATAAAAAATAGCACTCCCATAACCGGCATAAGTGGAGTGCAGAAATATGACCAAACCTTTTTCACTGCAAACGTAAGAGAGTCTTTAACTCCTATTTTCTCACCTTTAGCAAATTCTACCGCTGCCAGGCGTGTAATGGTACCGGCAAAAACCGACCATATTAATAACAATCCCAAAACCAGAACAATAAGGACAGCGTACTCTCCCCGGTCAACAGTTTGTACTGATGAGAAAAGTACGCTGATCAAACTACATAAACCAAGTCTTGGTGAAATTAAAAAGCCACTGATTAATTCAAACGGGCTGATGGCAACCAACTTGAAAGTGGAAGCAAAGGCAAGAATTACCAAAACCCAGAGTATGCTGAGTACAATTCCAACAAAAGCGGAAATCAGTTTGTTGAAATCAAGCGTCATCTTAAAACCACGCAGAATGTCTTGTAAGTCTTGTAAAATTGGCGGCATCTGGTCACCCCTTTCTAATTCTTTTAGTTAAGAAATAAAAATAACCGACGTAATTATATAGTTTTATTTAATATATCAAGCAAAAAATCTATCAAACATAATCCATTATGCTCAGATGAAAACATAAAAGAACTGAATTTGCAAATGGAAAATTAAATGTAAGCCACTATGTAATAGAGATTATTGAGTTATTTTAAAAATAAACTTTGCACTGCCGCTTGTTTTGTAACACTCTCGTACATTTGTCTAATAATTCGCTAACGCTTTTCTTTATCGAGTCTTATGTGTCGGTATTTTCAAGCTGATCATTTGTAATGGGTTCCTCAATGCGTCTTTTTTCGTCAAACCATGATCCCAAGTCTATTAGTTTGCAGCGTTCACTGCAAAAAGGAAATGTCGGTATGTCACTTATGGAGTTATAGAATAGTTCTTTATCACAATTACGGCACTTAATCTTTGACATTCTTTTTTTCCTCTTTTTTCTTATCTTTTTTCTTGTCTTTAGTTTCTGAAGTAGAAGAAGATTTTTCAGCGTTCTGGCGTGATTTATATTCTTCACTTCTGTAATCAGTCTGGTAGAAGCCAGACCCTTTAAAAATGATAGTACTTCCGGTTCCAATCAGTCGCTTTATCTTCAGCTTTCCGCACTCTGGGCATTTTCTGATGTGTTTTGCAGTTATCGACTGAAACAATTCGAATGTATGATTACAGGCATTACACTCATAATCGTAAGTAGGCATGTTTCTCCTTCCTCCTGACAAAATTTAAGACGTAAAACTTCAGCCATCAGCATTCTATACATCCTCTGTTTCCTCTTCTTCAATGGTTCTTTTTGATACTTTAACTTTCGAGGGTCTGATGACACGTTCCTTTAAGAGAAAACCTTTCTGTAATTCATCAGTAATAGTATGATGAGGCAGTTCATTATTCTCCTCCTCCATCACTGCTTCGTGAAGATTAGGATCAAACGCTTTCCCTACCGTTTCCATAGATTTTACACCATACTTCCCTAATACCTTAAATAATTGATCTTTTATCAACTTTATACCTTCTACTAACTTATCAAAATCTTTTGAATTATCCGCCAGCTTCAAAGCTCTGTCAAAATTGTCAAGTTCCGGGAAAAGATCAAGTATAAGATTTTGAATAGCAAACTGAGCAGTCGATTCGTTTTCCTTATGCATTCTCTTTTGATAATTCATAAACTCTGCCCTTGTTCTCAACAATTGATCGAGGAAAGAATCACGCTCCTCCGCTTTTTTCTTTAAATCAATAATCTCTTCATTCGTTAAAACAACAGGCTCCACTGCCGCTGTCTCCTCCATTTCCTTATCTGTTTTCTTGTCACCTGCAGTCTCACTATCTACGGCAGTCTCAGTCTCTGACCCGGAATTTTTCTGTGAACTTTCGAGATTTTCTCTATCGCGGTCACTATTCACGCCTTCACTGTGTTCGGCTTTAAGGTTTCTTTCATCCTGATTGTTTTGTGCTTCAGACATAACTAAAAATCCCCTTCAATGATTTCATAAGAATGAATTATTCAAAAAAGCTTTTTTACTTTTTGAAAGAAACTCTTTTGTTTAGGTGATACATTCTTATGTTCTGATTCTGCAAATTCTCTTAATAATTCTTCCTGCCTGGGAGTCAATTTAGTAGGAGTTTCAACTATAATATGTACCAGCAAATTCCCTGCCCCATAACCACGAACATGTGGAAACCCCTCATCTCTAACTGGAATGACTTCATCACTTTGCGTCCCGGCAGGTATTGTTACTTTCCTCAGTTTCCCCAAGACCGTTGGCACCTCAATTTCACATCCTAATGCCGCCTGAGTAAACGTAATTGGAAATTCACAAATTATGTCATAATCCTGCCTTTTGAATATTGGATGAGGTTTTACGTGTATGTCACAATATAAATCTCCAGGGGGCGCCCCGTTTTCTCCCGACTCACCCTGCCCTGTAACACGTAACCTCGCACCGTCTTCAATACCGGCAGGCACCTGAACCTTAATATTTGATTTTTTCGGATACACGCCATGACCGCTACATTTTTTACAGGGGGTTTCTATAATCTTTCCACCACCATGGCATTTAGGACATGTAGTCCTTAACGTAAAAAAGCCCTGTCTCTGATGTATTTCACCCTGGCCCTTACAATAAGGACAGGAAACAGGAGATGTGCCCTTGCAAGCGCCTGTTCCCCGGCATTCCCCACAAAAGTCTCTCTTGGTGATTTCTATTGTTTTCTCTATACCTGTGGCAACATCTCTGAACTCTATGGTTATGTCACACCTTAAACTTGCTCCCCGTCTTGCCGTATTCCTTGTCCTGCCGCCAAAAAACTCCTCAAATATGCTCCCCCCACCTCCAAAGATATCGCCAAATGCATCGAATATATCTTCATAACTGCCAAACCCCCTTGTATCGGCGCCTCTTAATCCTTCATGTCCAAATCGATCATACCTTTTTCTCTTCTCAGGATCACTAAGAACTTCGTATGCCTCTGCCGCTTCTTTAAATCTCTCCTCTGCCTGCTTATTTCCGGGATTCTTGTCAGGATGATACTTTAAAGCCATTGCTCTGTAAGCACGTTTAATCTCGTCCTGACCAGCGCTATTTCCAACTCCCAGGACTTTATAATAATCTTCTTTTTTCATATTTAAGCCAGGCATTTTTCACAATTTATCCACAAATACAGGATTCTATTCAATCCTTCTGCAAACGTATAAGCCTAAAATATATAATGACTTAACACTCACAAATAATTTGCCGCACAATATGATACAAGCGATATATTAAATGTCAAGCAGGTTTTACAGCCAACAGAACCTCAGAAATATTAAAACAAAAAGGCCACATAAATGCGGCCTTTTCTCAAAACAGTTTTATCAATTTTTTTGGTCATCGAACTAAAATACACTGCCCTCAACAGGAGATTCGCCCTCTTCATCTTCCTTTAGTTCGGTTACCATTACCTCTGTAGTTAACATCAGTCCAGCTATGCTGGCGGCATTTTGTAATGCAGTGCGCGCAACCTTTGTCGGATCAATAATTCCTCTTTCAAACATATCCACAAATTCTGATGTGTTGGCATCAAATCCGGTATTGGTACTCTTTTCCCTTACTTCTTCAACAACTACCGAACCTTCACCACCGGCATTGGACACAATCTGCCTCAAAGGAGCTTCAATGGCCTTTGCTATTATGTCAACTCCTATTTTCTCATCACCCTTTAACTTCTTGCGCAACTCCTCAACCTTTGGAATTGTCCTGATAAAGGCAACTCCGCCTCCAGGAATAATGCCTTCTTCTACTGCAGCCCTTGTAGCATTCAGTGCATCCTCTACACGCGCCTTTTTCTCGTTTACTTCAGCCTCAGTAGCACCACCTACATTTATGACTGCAATACCACCGGTAAGTTTAGCAAGTCTTTCCTGAAGTTTTTCCTTGTCATAATCAGATGTAGTCTGTTCAATCTGATTTCGAATCTGAGAAATCCTGCCCTGTATATCTGACTTTTTCCCTGCACCCTCTATTATTGTGGTATTCTCTTTGCCAATCGTTATCCGCTTTGCAGTCCCAAGATCACTAAGCTCAAGAGTCTCTAACTTTATCCCAAGGTCTTCTGATATCAGGCGGCCGTTTGTAAGGATTGCGATATCCTCCAGCATGGCCTTCCTTCTATCACCAAAACCAGGCGCTTTAACTGCTGCACAGTTTAAGACCCCCCGTAATTTATTAACAACTAATGTGGCCAGGGCCTCGCCTTCAACATCCTCAGAGATGATTAAAAGCGGTTTACCAGCGCTCGCCAGCTTCTCCAAAAGGGGTAACAGCTCCTTCATATTAGAAATCTTCTTCTCATGAATTAATATATACGGATCATCAAAGATAACTTCCATAGTCTGAGCCTTTGTTACAAAATAAGGAGAAATATACCCCTTATCAAACTGCATTCCCTCAACAACATCTAAAGTGGTTTCTATACTTTTGGCTTCCTCTACCGTGATAACACCGTCCTTGCCCACCTTATCCATGGCATCTGCCAATAAATTCCCAATTGATGAATCATTATTAGCCGAGATCGTACCAACCTGTGCAATCTGTGCCCTATCCCTGACTTTTCTGCATAAATTATTCAATTCCTCAACTACCACACGTACGGCCTTGTCAATGCCCCTTTTCAGCGCCATTGTATTTGCGCCTGCGGTGACATACTTCATGCCCTCATTAAAGATTGCCTCAGCCAGAATAGTTGCGGTTGTAGTGCCATCTCCTGCTACATCACTGGTCTTAGAAGCTACTTCACAGACCATCTTTGCACCCATATTCTCAAAGGGTTGATTCAATTCCACTTCTTTTGCCACAGTTACTCCATCCTTCGTAACAGCAGGCGAACCATAGCTTTTTTCCAAAATCACATTTCTGCCGGTTGGACCCATAGTTACTCTTACAGCGTCTGCCAGCTTCTTTATACCATTTTTTATGTTGCGTCTTGCCTCTTCATCAA
>MHZA01000162.1:0-4079 GCA_001828595.1 Planctomycetes bacterium RIFCSPLOWO2_12_FULL_40_19 | reverse complement strand
ACAAAAGCTGTTTTGCAGCCATAATATACCTCCTGAACTTGATTATTCAATTTTAGCCAAGATATCGTTTTCTTTTAAAATAAGATAGTCCTTACCACCAACTGTTATTTCTGTTCCCGCATACTTACCATAAAGAACCTGATCCCCCTTTTTTACTAAAAGTTCGGCCCTTTTGCCGTTATCAAGCAGTTTTCCATCTCCAACAGATATAACCTTTCCTTTTGTTGGTTTCTCTTTTGCTGAGTCCGGTAAAACAATTCCACCTTGTGTTTTCTTTTCTGCTTCAAGTGGTTCCACTACAACTCTATCATCTAAAGGTCTGATTACCATAACAAATACCTCCTTTTATTTTCATAATCACATTAAACTGAAATAATTTACATACGTTAGAGAAAAACTACCTGACTGGTTTTTGGTAAACTATCACATCATTCCAGGCATACCACCGCCCATTCCGCCCATTCCGCCCCTTCCTCCCATACCGCCAGGAGGCATCATAGCATCCTCTTTCTTTGGAATATCTGTAATGAGACAATCGCTTGTAAGAAGTATACTTGCAATGCTTAAGGCATTCTGTAATGCGCTTCTTGTAACTTTCGTAGGATCTATCACACCGGATTCAATAAGATTACCGTATTCTTCTTTTTCTGCATCATAACCAAATGCCTTGTCCTTTGATGCCAAAACCTTCCTCACTACAACAGCGCCTTCCAATCCCGCATTTCTGGCTATCTGTTTTATAGGTTCACTGAGCGAATTCTTTATGATATCAACACCAAAATGTTCATCACCCTTTAATACGAGATCATTCAATGCCTCAGAGGCCCTTAATAAGGCAACACCGCCGCCCGGCAGGATACCTTCGTCAATTGCGGCACGGGTGGCATGCAACGCATCTTCTACACGTGCTTTCTTCTCCTTCATCTCTGTTTCTGTTGATGCGCCTACGTTTATCTGCGCCACACCACCAGCTAATTTTGCCAGCCTTTCCTGCAGTTTTTCGCGGTCATAGTCAGAAGTTGTTTCTTCTATTTCCCTTCTTATCTGACTTATACGCGCACTAATGTCCTTTGGGCTACCTCCACCCTTTACAATAGTCGTATTCTCAGAATCTATATTGATCTTCTTTGCAGTACCCAGCTCATTCAACTCAACGGTTTCCAACTGGGTTCCTAAATCCTTAACTACCGCCTTGCCGCCCGTAAGTATAGCGATATCTTCCATCATGGCTTTCCTTCTGTCTCCATATCCAGGCGCTTTAACTGCAGCACATGCAATCGTACCACGGATGTTATTTATAACCAGAGTCGCTAACGCTTCGCCTTCAATATCTTCTGCAATTATCAAAAGAGGTCTTTTAGTCTTTGCAACTTTTTCAAGTAAAGGAACTAAGCCTTTAATGCTTGATATTTTCTCTTCGTGTATTAACACATAGGCCTCATTCAGTTCCACTTTCATGTTTTCTTTATCAGTGGCAAAATGAGGCGATAAATATCCACGGTCAAATTGCATACCCTCAACTATCTCTACATCTGAATCAATACCCTTTCCCTCTTCAACGGTGATAACACCATCCTTGCCTACTTTCTCCATTGCATTTGCTATCATCTTACCTACTTCACTATCATTATTGGATGCAATTGTTCCTATGTTAGCAATCTCTGTCTGATCTTTAATCTTTTTACTCATACTCAGAAGCTTTTCTATTACAGTATCAACCGCTGTTTTCATTCCGCGATTAAGCGCAACAGGGTCTAAACCTGCGGAAACACACTTCAATCCGTTACTGAAAATAGCTTCAGCCAATATTGTTGCAGTGGTGGTTCCGTCTCCTGCAACATCGCTTGTCTTAGATGCTACTTCTTTTACCAGTTTTGCACCCATATTCTCGTATGGATCTTTCAGTTCAATTTCCTCTGCTACAGTTACACCATCCTTCGTTATAGTGGGGCTTCCCCACCCCTTATCAAGAACAGCATTTCTCCCTCTCGGACCAAGTGTACTTTTAACAGCGTTAGCCAGTTTCGTAACCCCTCTTTTAATTGCCATCCTTGCATCTTCTCCGAATACCAACTGCTTTGCAGCCATTACTTTCCTCCTTTCAAAATTACGAGTCCTACTTTGTTTAATTAATGGTTGTAATAAGCAAAACAGATACCAATATATTTTACCAATCTTTATCTTCATGTTATGTAATATGTTATGCGTTTTAGAGCAAGTTATTTTTTTATAGAGCTGTTAATACTGATATATATAATGTCAATATGGCAGTCGCCTATTTCTATATTTAAACGCTTATGTCAATATGGCATAAGGATAAATCTATTGATATTTGAGAAAATTAAAGGTGATTATAAAATAATTGGCACGATTTAGCCTAAAAGCTAGATTTAATCTCTTTACAAACCGTTGGTACGGTCGGTTAAATATTACAGCCAGCCAACCCGTCCCCGCCAGAACGGATTTGTCGGGCTGGCGAACGGCATGGCCGGGCGGGTGGCTTTGGCTGATTAAGCTCTTTGAACTAGAGACATCCAGTCGTAGAATTGCCAGCCCGCCTGTACCTATTCGGGCAGGTGAAATTAAGCTCAGTTATCCTACAGCCTTAAAAGCTACAAATTTAACACGCCAGGCGATTGTCACAGAGAGTAAAGATTATGAATTCTTGCTTAAGGGCTAAATTGAGATTTCAAGTATCCATGTTGGAAATGCTGTCGTACAGGGTAAAATTAAGGGCGATGTCAGTGCGATGGAGACAGTTGAAATTCTGAAGAAAGGTGAAATATACGGCAAGATAACCTGCCGCAAGCTAATCGTAAAGAAGGGCAAACCAGGATATTTCTAACCACAGAAGTACCATGATTCAAGGGATGCTTTCAGGGATTCAGACAAAGAAACCTGATCGTAATTTAGTATCCTCACCCCTGCAGGTGTAGACAAATGCAAAGAAAGGATTAATAAACCAGAAATGATTTGTTAAAACCTCCGTTTTTTAGCATAGGCCAGCAACTTCTGAGAATATTCGTTCATTCTATGGTCATTTACCATCGCTTTCCCGAATGTCTTGATTAAACGAGGGAGCACAACTCTCATACGCCAGAATATATTGGGACTCATTTTGACAACCAAGCCTTCAAAAGGCACACCTTTACTATCGATTGTATTTTCAGGCGCAGACAAGAAAACAAGATTCCCATAATGAGTGTACCCGACAATCTTACGACGTATCCACTCCGATATCCACCGCGTGCCATTAATTGGTATCAGCCTGAGTCCCGTTAACAAAATGGAGAGCCCATAGCCGAAAGGCACCCGCGCCACAGCGTCGGCAGCATTAACAACACGGTAGACAGGCGTCTTTATAGAGAGGAAAAAATCGTCGTCCGCCACCCTTGGACATCCGTATGTATATGTTGCCCCTGTGCTGTCAGAGCCCAAATACCTGGTTGCAACCAGAGCAAGCGCGCCTCCTAAAGAGTGGCCGGTAATGTAAAGCGGCAATTTCTTATACTCGTTAAGCGTTTTCTCGATTTGATCTGCAACCTTCTGGTATGCTTCATGAAACCCACGATGAATCCGACCACCTTTAGGAGCGGACACCAAATCTGCTTTAATATCAGTAAACACATCCTTAATTGATGGTTGCGTGCCTCGAAAAGCCAGAACAAGCATACCCTCCCTCTCTGCCGTGATGGCACAGGCAGGCCTCTCTGCGCCGGCAGATGACTCATCACCCAAATTAAGTTTTGCCAGCAAGGCTTCTGTCCCGTCAACGGCGAATGATTCAATAAAGTCAAAGTTGGCTTTGCGAAGGATATCAATCATAGTAACGTTGACAGGGGACTGATGCTGAATCATCTTATTTACGAGCGCTTCAACGATATCGTCAGCATCTCCTCTTGCAACTGCAGATTTAATCTCTTTTACTAAGGCTTTGATCGTCACCTCGCCTGGCAAAGGCTCATAAACTAACCTTGAAATTTCGGCCATTATCCACGCTGTTCTGTCAGAATACGCCGCTCTCTTAATTGGAGGAGCTTTCACCAGATCAGAATCAGAAAAAAAATTACTCATTTCAT
>MHZA01000161.1 GCA_001828595.1 Planctomycetes bacterium RIFCSPLOWO2_12_FULL_40_19 | reverse complement strand
TATGGCCAACCGTTTGTGGCTCGCAGCATAGGCGGACTTTGATGATTTTGCTTTTCAGCCAGTTTTATTGAAATAATTTCTTAGGATCAAATGGTTTTTGGCCTTTTATGATAAAGTAACACGCCCTGGCTATCTTGTTGCTTAACGCATTGATCGCCACGATTTGATTCGTCTTCGATTCCTTGCGTTAAAGTATAGTTAGTTTTCGTACGGAAACTATTCCACGATCACAATCAAAAGGTCATCACTCTCAAATACCTTTGGCGCAAGGCGTTCCAGGTCCTGTGGAGTGACCGCTTTCAGTTTCTCACCGTATTGGTCGTCAGCTTCGGGTGATTTGCCGTCAAGTATCTCCATACTTAGGTAGTATGCCTGGCTCACACGGTCCATGCGGCGCATACCACGGCGTCCTAAAGCTGCGTTAATTGTTTGCTGTACTTCCTTTGCATTGAAAGATGCTCCTCGTATTAACCGGATTTCTTCCTTAATACCGGAAACAGCTTTTTCGATGTTTTCAGGTCTTGTTCCCATAGTCACACTATACCAACGCACATCCTTGTATTTTGGGAAGTGCGTGTCAATGGTATAGGCGAGTCCCTGCTGTTCCCGAAGGTTAAAGGCAAGTCTATCAGAAAATATATTACTGAGAATGTGCAGAGCAGTTTCATCTTCCTCTTCAACTTCACAGATATTTGCGACAATAACATAGGATTGTGATTTGCCGATTCTTTGACGTACTGTCTTGCCAAGCTGTCTGATTTGAGGCTTAAATGCCGACGGTTGCCATCCGGATTCTCCCCATTCCCCGCCAAAATTGATTTTTACAAGCTTCATTACTTTGTCAATCGGAAGATTACCTGAAATTGTCAACACCAGGTTTGAAGGATTATACAGTTTATCATGAAAGGCCTTTACCTCTTCGAGGTTAAATTGTTCTATATCCTTCGCATTACCAAGCAACCATCCAAATCCCGGGTTTGTAACAAATAGATTATCATACAACATTCTGCCGGCAGCTTCAGGTGTACTTGAAGCAGTTGTGGTAGACAACGAAACAATACTTTTTTTGGCCTGTTCAAAAGCGTCCTTTGTAAGCTGAGGCTGGGATACCATTTCTGCCAGTAAACTAATACCCTCCTCAAAGAAGAAATCTACAACCTTCAATCTCATGTAAACAAAGCGTGGCGAATTGTAGTAATCGTCATAAGGAATATCAGGATTGTCTTGAAGTTTCAACTCTGCTCCGATGGATTCAAGTGAATGATACAATTTTTCTTCAGGGTGATTTACCGTTCCTCCTTCAAGCAGCATTTGTTGTAAAACCTCCGCAATTCCCCACTTTTCCTTTCCTTCACACAGGCTTCTGCCTTTTGCCGCCAGGTGGACGCCGACAACACGGCTGTCATGGTTTTCCTTTATAACAACTGTCATACCGTTTTCAAGCGTTTCCATGTGATATTGATTTTGTGACTGGCCCGTGGCAGCTTCAGTTGGTTCAAAAGGAGGTGACATTAACGTAATTACCGGTAACTGGGAATTCAGATATTGTAACGCAGCATTCTGAATTGATTCAGGCGTTACCTGCATTATACTGCCCATGTATCCACTGAGAAAAGCATAACCGCCGGCGGCAAGATAGCTCGACTTCATCATGGCATAGTAGTGAAGTTTTTCCTGCAAGTAGATTTCATTCGTGGCCCTTGATATTAATATCGGTTTAATCTCGCTCATAGTAACAGGTTTTACTGCCATGTCCCGTACTGCATTTAAAATCAAATCTACAACTCGATCGGCATCAACTTTTAAAGGAAGTTCGGCGGAGATTTGCAGAGTTGAGAAATCACTGTTAAATGTCACATTTGTATTGATTGAATTAACCAGATCTTTATTGGAATCCTCTTCAAACAAGACGTCCAGGACAGAATCTTTCTTCCCGCCAAGAAACTCTGCCAGCATTTGTAGTGAGAAGAAATCCCCTGATGCAGGCGACGGTAATATGAAACCCATATTAAGATATTGGCGGTCGTCAGGAAACTTACCCATACCATTTGCTCTGGCAATCCGCACCGTTTTCGGAGGCGTCAGCATGACAGGTTTATGTTCCGGAAGATTGCCGGCAGAATACAGGCCGTACTTCTCCCTGGCCAGTTCTATCATTTCAGTGGTAGCAAAATCTCCGATTACCATCAACGTCATATTGTTAGGCACGTACCATCTATGATAATACTCCTGCACATCATCCCGCTTCAGGTGAGATATTGTGGATACGGTTCCGAGCACCGGCCGCTCATATGGCGTGCCTGAATGTAAAGTCCGTAAGAAATGGTTATGAACCTGAGTTGTTGGGTGGTCAGCGCTTTTGCCAATTTCTTCAATAACTATGCCACGTTCTTTTTCAAATTTCTCAGGAGGCAGAGTGGAGTTAAAAAGCATGTCAGCCTGGATGTCCATCCCTTGCTCAATATATTCCTTCGGCATCAGGATCATGAAGTTGGTGTAATCAGGCCCTGTGTGAGCATTATTATAACCGCCATAATAATCCATTTCGTTATAAAGCTCCTGCTGAGTACGGGTTTTTGTACCGTTAAAGAGCAGATGTTCAAGGAAATGTGCAGAACCGTTTGTCGCAGCGTCCTCGTTGCGGCTGCCTGTTTTTACGATTGTAAATGCCGTAATCATGGGACTGGCATGATTTTCTATGAGAATCACCTCCATACCGTTATCAAGATAGAAGACCGAAGCATTCTGAGTCTCTCCAAACAGAGACAAAGCCTGATCTTCTAACTCATCGGCGCTGCATACAAAGTAACTTATGCAAAAAAAGAATACAGGTATTGCAAAGATGTTTAAAGCAGATTTTCTCATTTTTCTAAATACTCCTTCATTAAGAACACAGATTAACACTGAAGAAACAAACTTAACTGCGGCTTCGCTGTGCAATACAGCACATTGTACCAATGTTTTTATAAAAAACTTGCTTAATTTTTACACGAATATTTGCAAACGACAATCATTTTCAAGTAATGAAGAAATATTATGGGATGAATCTTTGCGGATGATAACTGATTATGTAGCTGTAAGGGATAGTAAATGGCTGATTACACTCCTAAGCTAAAAAAATTATTGCGATAGTCGGGTTGTTATTTTGAACGTAAGGGACAGGGTGATCACGAGATATGGCATAGCCCCGGAACAGGCATACGTTTCCCAATAGATAATAGATAGTATTATAAAATCACGTCATACAGCAAATGGTGTATTAAAGCAGGCAGGGTTACCTAAACATTTTTGATGAGAGTAAGGTTAACTGAAAAGAGAAAAATGGAGATTAGTAAATTATAAAAAGAATAGTTTCAAGTATCTTTGCGTTCAAGGCTGTAAAGCAGTTTGATCTCCTCCGCCCAGATCGTTTCATCAATTGTCTCCAGAACCATGGGAATCTCTTCAAAGCGGCTGTCATTCATAATAAAACGAAAAGGTTCCACTCCCAGCTTTCCCTTCCCAATGCTTTGATGCCGATCCACACGGCTGCCCAGATCAGGCTTTGAATCATTCAGGTGCATTCCCTTCAAATATTTCATCTCGACAACCCTATCAAACTCATCCATTGTCGCCTCAAAAGTCTCCTTTGTTCGAAGGTCGTAACCGGCAGTAAAAGTATGGCATGTATCCAGGCAGACCCCTACTCTCTCTTTATCCTCTACGTCATTTATAATAGAAGCTATATGCTCAAACCGGAAACCCATGTTGGTGCCCTGTCCGGCAGTATTTTCCAGGACAGCCGTAACACCTCTGGTCTTGTCCAGTGCAATGTTAATTGATTCTGCAATAACCTTTAAACAGGCTTCCTCTGAAATCTTCCTGAGGTGGCTGCCCGGATGAAAGTTCAGCATTCTCAGCCCCAGTTGTTCACAGCGCTGCATCTCGTCCAGAAAGGCATCTCTTGATTTCTTTAAACCATCCTTTTCCGGATGTCCGAGATTTATCAGATAACCGTCATGAGGAAGTATCTCTTCCGGCAGATATCCGGCGTCTTCACAATTCTGCTTAAATTTCTCAATATTATCATCAGTATAAGGCTTTGCCTTCCATTGTCTCTGGTTCTTGGTAAAAAGGGCAAACGACCTGGCGCCTATCTCCTTTGCGTTCAAAGGCGCATTCTCCACTCCGCCACTTGCACTTACATGTGCTCCAACTCTTTTCATTTTTTCCCTATATGCTTACAAATAAGATTAGTTTCTATTATTAAGACATTGTACATTTAACGGTTTTCATTACAAGAGTTTCCATGATTCTTATTTATTGAACTCGTTTATCAACCTCCGTGCCGAACAGTGTTATGTCTGTTTCCGTTTATATGTTACCTTCCCCGTCCTCCTTTGCCGCCGCCACCGTACCCCCCTTTACCGCCGCCATATCCTCCTTTGCCGCCGCCGCCGTACCCCCCTTTACCGCCGCCATATCCTCCCTTCTTGTCACCGCCATATCCTCCTTTGCCGCCGCCGCCGTACCCCCCTTTACCGCCGCCATATCCTCCCTTCTTGTCACCGCTATATCCTCCTTTGCCGCCACCGTATCCTCCTGTACTGCCTCCAAAATTCTCGGTGCGAGGACGTGCTTCATTCACGTTAAGTGATCTTCCATTTAACTCTTTACCATTCAGTCCATCAATTGCAGCCTGTCCCTCAGCTTTAGATGGCATCTCCACGAATCCAAATCCCTTTGGCCGACCACTATACTTGTCTTTTAAGATTGTGACAGATTCAACCTTACCGAATGCTTCGCAAGCAAGCCGTATATCCTCTTCGGTAGTGTCGTATGACATATTTCCTACATAGATCTTCATTCTGTTTTCCTTTCTAATAATAAAGTTGCACTTAACCTTCGAACTTACTCCATTAGTGTTTATTCGCCTGCAAATAGCTAACGGGGAGGTCTAAAACCTTTAGTTCCAAAATTCCTTATAGCGAAATTAAACTCCATTGAATATGGAGTTGATAAACTGTAGATTTGACTTCTGGCAGGTTCTAATTTACTTTCACTTGGTGAATTATAAACTATAAATTAGAATTAGCAAGGAGTAAAATAAATAAACCTTACAAGCTGACATACCGTGACTTGTGACTTCAGGTTGTCACACATCTGAATAATAATTCTATTGTAAATGATGATGAGAAATTGTTTAACAGGGTAAAGGTTGCAGCTACTATTATGTACTTTTTCTATGAAAGAAACCCATAGCTATCTAATGTTTTTAGTTGTAAAATTTATTTGGAAGATGGGAAGATTATAAAGAGGTTTTAAAGATTATTTTGTTTATCCTGCTATTCTGTCAGAAAACTGGATATTTACAAAATCAAATACCATGAATATACCTGAATTCGCTGTAAAACGTCCAATAACGACATTAATGATAATCTTAAGCACCTTAGTAATAGGATGGATTTCATTATACAGGATCCCGCTTTTATACATACCGGAGATTACGGGCCATTCGCTTAGAGTACATGTGCCTTATAAGTCATCTTCTCCTCAGGAGATAGAGGACTTAATTACGCTGCATGTAGAAGACGCCCTCGGAACCGTAAAGCATGTCGAAACTATCGAATCTACCTCAACAGACGTGAGTTCAGATGTGTCTTTAGAATTCAAAATGAATACGGATATGGATATCGCGATGCTGGAGGTGAGGGATAAAATAGAACAGATAAGGAATAAATTACCAGAGGAAGTAGAAAACATACGCATTTTCCGGTTCCAGTCAGGCGATTTGCCGGTCGTGGAGTTTAGTGTATCCATACAGGGTGAGATTAGTGAACTATTCGATATCGTCGAAGATGTTATTAAACGTAAAATTCAAAGGATAAATGGTGTTGCGAACGTAAATGTCGTTGGCATCGAGCAAAAACAGTTGTTTGTAGAACTGGATCTCGAGAGACTCAAATCTCATAACGTAGACACGTTTGCCTTAAGAAAATATCTGAGAACAAATAATATAAACGTGTCTGCTGGTGACATAATCGAAGGTTCAACAAAATACATAGTCCGCGCGATAGGTGAATTTCAAAATGTAAGTGAAGTGGCGGCTTTGCCGGTTAATAAGAAAGGTATAAGACTTTCTGATGTGGCTGACATCAGATACGATTTTCCCGTAAAGGATAGTTATCAGAGACTCAACGGCAGGAATGCCGTTAAGGTAAGGGTAATGAAATCGTCTGACGCAAATATGGTGGCTGTGGCAGGGGAAATTGTAAGTACCATTGAGGAGATTAAGGTTGACCACAGGATGAAGGGGCTGGAGATATATGTCTATCGTGACAGGTCTCAGGCGATACTGGAGAGACTAAAGAATTTAAAAAACGCGGGATTGCTTGGCGGAGCGCTGGTTATTTTCGTACTTTTCTTCTTTCTGAGAAACGTTAGAAGCGCATTGATTATAACTGCAGCAATCCCTATTTCGGTATTATGTACGTTTGGCCTGATGTTTCTGTTGAGAAAGGTTGCCGGCTCTCAGGTAACCCTTAACATCATATCACTAACGGGATTGATGCTGGCAATAGGGATGCTGGTTGACCCTGCAGTTGTAGTTCTCGAGAATATTTTCAGGCATAAGCAGGAAAAGAATCTGGACTTAAGGGAAGCTGCCATTTCCGGTAGTAAGGAGGTGAGTATAGCCGTTATTGCGGCAACGGCTACAACCATATGTGTCTTTGTACCACTTGTATTTCTTTCAAAATCCAGAATGGGTATATTTATGCATGATTTTGGGATATCAATATGTTCCGCATTGGTCTCGTCGTTATTTGTGGCATTGACACTGATACCCCTGTTCGCGTCAAGATTTCTAAAGCTTTCTGACCCATCAGCCGCCGTGAGAGGAAATAATAATACAATAGGGAAACCGAAATCTTCTCTGATAAAATACCTGACTGTCTATTATATAAAACTTATTGAGTTGACTTTAAGATTCAGATGGATCACTCTTGTAGTTACAATATTAATAGTAGTTCTGGCTTACTATTTGTTTGGAAAGCTGGAAAAGGAAGTAGTGCGTCAGGGTATTTATAGAGAAGTTCACTTGCAGGTGGATGCGCCAAGAAGCTATGGTATTGACGATACAAAGATGCTTTTTGAGAGAATAGAATACATCCTGCGGGAACGGAAGGATGAACTGGAAATAGAAACTGTTTCTGATAATTTTGACAGGAGTGGCGGCTATCTGGAGATATACTTTATAAGACAGGAAGAGGCGAAGAAGCCGGTATCTGTTTTGGAAAATGAGATAAAGTCTTTGTTTCCTGTAATTCCTGGTGTTAAATACAGGAAAATGTTCAGGCGAGGTAATGACGGCAGGGAGATCAACATTGAAATAAAAGGCCGGAATATTAATACACTGACCAGGCTGGCGGACGATATCAAGGGTCGGCTGGCTGCTGTTCCAGACTTATCTGATGTTGAGACTAACCTGGAAAAAGGTAAGGATGAAATGGTTGTGTCGGTTGACAGAGATAAGGCCAAGAGGTACGGATTGACATCAGAGAGGATAGCCTTTGGCATCGCGGGCTCCCTGGGAAGCAGGGCGGTGAGTAAGTTCAAGATCGAAGACAAGGAAATTGATATAAGTCTGCAGCTTAAGGAGGAAGACCGTCAGCGTCTGGATCAGTTGGAGAACCTCGAGTCTGAAAATATAGAAAAAGAAGGTGTTGTGTTAGGGAGGGTGGTTGATTTTGAAAGAAGGAGGGGGCCGGCGGCTATCGAAAGAAAAGATCGCAAACCGATAGTCATAATCACAGCACAGTATAACAAGAGAGGCCTTAAAAGTATCAGGGATGGTATCGTGGCGAAAATGGCAGACTTTAATCTGCCTGCCGGTTATGAGTGGAACCTGGGGGAGGAGTTTAGAAGGTTTGAACGCGAAGAAGCAGAAACCAGGTTTGGGTTAATGCTTGCCATAATACTGATTTATCTGATAATGGCGTCATTATTTGAATCATACATTCACCCACTGACAATCCTGCTGACAATACCATTTGCATTTACGGGTGTCGCAATAGTCTTTTATGTGCTGGATATGCCACTCGATAGTGTTTCCCGTCTTGGATTATTGCTTTTGTGCGGTTTGGTTGTGAATAATGCGATTGTCCTTATAGATTACGTTAACCGTTTGCGAAGAGGAGGTATGGACAGACATAGCGCTATTGTTAAGGGTGGAAGAGACCGATTGAGACCCATCCTTATAACGTCCTTTACAACAATCCTGGGTCTCTTGCCAATGGTGCTTCCACTTTTTCTGCCACTGTTGTATGGCCCGCTTGAAGGTAGAGGAAGGATCTGGGCCCCTGTAGGGCTTGTAGTAATCTCCGGTTTGATTACGTCTACAATATTGACTCTGGTAATTATGCCCACGATCTATTCTTTAATGGATGATGTTGGAAAATGGATGAAGAAGGTTTTTGCATTTGTCTGAGTCCACCTTTATTCTTGAAAATTTCTTGATAATTATGTAGCATTACCGGCAATGTGTAAGAAATTAATAGTAATTGTACTAATACCGGTATTTCTCTTTGCCTGTACTGCCTTTAAATCTGTAGAGAAGCTGACTGATAAGGAATTAATAGATAAGTATTATAAGACTGACCTTAACCTTTACATGGTGAAGCGTGATGCGGGAAAAACTAATCTATCTAAACCAGGCGGCGACGGAGGATATGGCAGCATGGATGCTGAGAAGGTAAAAAAAATAGAAGATAAATTGGCGATCATGAGACAAGAACTCATTAAAAGAGGGTATATTCCTTAAATGCAACTGATTTCTTATTCATGTAACTTCTCAAATTCTGCAAAAAGAAATGTTTCTTCCCGAAGAATCCGTCTTTCAAGAATTGTAACAAACTTTTCTAACTCCATCGCAAGTTCGCTTCCTGTTGTTGCAGTGTAATCGTTAAAGAACTCAAGGATATAGCTTGTTATTTCATTCATGTCTTTATCAAATTCACCCAAAAGCTCCTTCAATCTTTGGCTGGACTTTGCAGCTTTTCTGAGTAATGGATAAAGTTTCTCGTCTTCCTTTTTCAAGTGGGCAAGTATAAAATCTTTTGCTGATAAAATTTTATCCTGACCCTCTCTTGAATCAACGCCAATTTTTCTGGATTTACTAAGAGTGTCTACAATTAAGGAATGTTCCTTTTTAAATTCTTCAATCAACTTAACCATTTTTCCAGTTTCTGTAAATTGTAAGAACTCTGAAACATTAGAATGTAAGCCTTTGCTTAGCAATGACATACCATTTTCTATAAAATATATCAAGAAAAAAATAGACTGCGCGTCACACCTGTCTGAGTACTTCGTATTAGAAGAAATATCAAAAAGATACCTTGTAACCCGACTTCTATCTATCTTCACCGTATGCCTCATCGAGAATAAAGTAATTAACTCTATATTCATCCGATATACGTTCGATATAATCTTTCCTGATATCAGGTTCTTTGTCTACAATTAATCTTCCTTCGCGAAGGATGTCTATCATGATATCATAAGGATCATCGTTAATAATTCTGACATCAAAGCTGTCAACAACAAATGTGTCTATTCCCGATTTGGCAACAGCATCAAAAAGCTTCTCTTTTACGTTTACCGGATAAACAAAAAAATCTTTATCTTCACTTGTATATATGAATATATCTATATCACGAAAGAAATTATCAGTTACAAAAGAACCATACAGATAAGCAAAAGTTACGCCTTCCTCACTGTTTAGAACTTTTGTAAGTATTGTTGTTATCTTTTCTCGTTTACTTGCACTTAAAGTATTCATAATTATAACCACTTGGCTATTTCCTACACCTCCTCTATTTTAATTATACATTTAATTTCATCTCTTTTTCTGTTATTTATTACCAACAAGCTAAAAATCAGACAGGTTATTTGGAAAACCCTTGACACATTAAAAACAATTTTTATATAATCTTGCTCTTTGTGTATAACGTATCTGAAATTCTATAACATTTCGAATGAATTTGCCCGTCAGGCTAACCATACGGGCGGCATCCCGATAGCATTTATAGATAATCCAGAATATAATTGAGCTGAGGCGGCATGGCCAAGTGGACTAAGGCAGCGGATTGCAAATCCGGTATCCAGGGTTCGAATCCCTGTGCCGCCTCCATTTCTTTATGATTAAATGGGCGGGTGGTGGAATGGCAGACACGAGGGACTTAAAATCCCTTCCCCGCAAGGGGGTGAGGGTTCGACTCCCTCTCCGCCCACCAATTAGATACTACCATAAATAGCGTTTTCACGTGCGATACGTTTAAGTTCCTGAGTATAAAAAAGTTCGGCCTGATCTCCTGATCCGGATTTTGTACCTCCGCCAACATTTTCTAAATGTTTATTCAGTTTAACTATTTTCCCTGCAGCCCGCTCTATCTCTTCAATATCCTCGCTTTTCTTCCCCTTTGCCTTTTCTATCTTCTCCTGCACGTTAGCCTTTCCTTTTAGTTCAGCAAGCTTTGCCCGTGCATTTATAATCTCCTCAATATCTTTGTTTTTAGACGCATCCTTTCCATTTGATTCATTGCCGGCTTCAATATCATTAATCTTCTGCTCTAACTGCGAGCTGAACTCCTTTACTTCAGAATCTGAAAACTTTCCTACCTCACGTATATGTTTATCCACAACGTCATTCATCCTGTTAAGGCTTGCACGAAGGCTTTCAATCTCAGAGATATAGCGCTTAATTGAATCAGCATATTTTCTCTGCCCTTTAAAACTCTTCAAATTAATAAGCTTATCTTTCCATCGAGAGATGGATCCCAAATGCCTCTCAATCTCTCTTCTTAACAAATTCTTATTATGAATATCTTGCTTTAGTTTTTTCTCAATAATTGTATCTGCCATATTACCACTCCTCCGTTCTCAATTCCGATTTAATTTCTAATTTTTCCTCAAAAAATTTGGATTAGACACCTAAACTAACTCAATATCGTCCTCGCCCATGTGACGTTCGCAATAGTGACACCTTATCCTTATCGGGTTTTTGTTTATTACGTGAAATCTGCTCTGTATCTTCTGATGGTTGCTGACACAATTTGGATTAAAACATTTCAGGAATTCTTCTATGGAATCCGGTATAGCAACTTTAAATTTTTTTACAACTTCAGAATCTTTGATAATGTTCACCGTGGCATCCGGAGCAATTAATGAAATCTTATTTACTTCCTCCTGTGTAAGGAGCTTGCCTCCAATCTTTATAATACCTTTCCTGCCCAGCTTCTTACTTGATAAATTAAACCCAATTAGCACTACCTGATCTATGTCCTGGATGTTCAATATATTGGCAACTTTGAATGTGCTTTTACTCGTAATCTGGTCAATAACAGTACCTTCTTCAATTGCAGAAACCTCAAGTTTTTTCATTGTATAGCACCCAATACCGTGGCTAAAAGTGTTTCTCTTACCGGAATACCACTATGAGCCTGCTGAAAATACACCGCATAGCTTGTAGCGTCAAGGCTTTCATCCATCTCATCTACCCGTGGCAGGGGATGGAGTATCTTAAGATCATCCTTAACATTTAACTCATCCATAACGGATTTACTGAGTTTATAAATACCTCTTACTTTTTCATACTCTACCGGGTCTGCAAACCGCTCCTTCTGTATCCTTGTACAATAAAGAATATCAAGTTTGCTGCTTACTTCGTTTATAGACTCAACCTCATGATATGAAACGTTTCTCGATTCTAACTCCTCCAGATAATCTTTAGGGATCCTGAGGCTTGATGGTGAAATAAAGTACATTTCGGCGTTAAAATTGGACATGGCATACGCCAGCGAGTGCGCGGTTCTGCCATATTTCAAATCTCCCAGAAATCCAATCGACAAGTTCTCAAGTTTACCTTTTACCTTTTTTATAGTATAAAGGTCTACAAAGGTCTGAGTCGGATGTTGACTTGCCCCATCACCGGCATTAATAACCGGTATGTTTACGGAATCAGCCGTAAGCCTGGAAGCGCCTTCAAGGAAATGCCTCAAAACAATAATATCACAATAACCCTCAATAATTCTAACGGAATCTCTTAATGATTCTCCTTTTACGGTAGACGTTGTGCCAAGTTCATCAAACCCGACAACCTCTCCGCCAAGTCGTTTCATTGCCGTTTCAAAACTCAATCTCGTTCGTGTTGAAGGTTCAAAGAAAAGATTTGCAAGCACCTTTCCTTTTAAAATATCAGAACCACCTTCTTTTTCCATCCTCTTTGATAGATCAAGAATGTATAACATCTCTTCTTTTGTAAAGTCCAGGATAGAAATTATATCTTTGCTTTTTAAGCTTATCATTACTTATACATTAACTTGTTTACTTGTAATTGCTTTATGATATTATCAAAGCAGGTTTAACATAACAAGGAAAAAACACCTGGAAAGATATGTCAAGTAGTGCCCTTCACAACATTTACATTCAAATTATATTGATATAATCCTGGGGGTCTGTTATATTGAGATTTTTATTACGAACACAAGCTATGGATTCCTCCCCGTCCGAACGGCTGGGTCTGGCAGGGAATCCAATCTTCATAATATGAAATATTGCATCATCATTCCTGATGGAATGGCCGATTATAAACTGGAAAAGCTCAGTAACAGAACACCACTGGAAGCGGCGAGAACACCTAATCTGGATAATATAACTTCTGGTGGAGTACTTGGACTTGTCAACACCATACCAAAAAGATTCAAACCCGGAAGCGATGTTGCCTGCCTTTCAGTGTTAGGTTACGATCCTGAAGTCTACTACACGGGCCGTGCACCGCTTGAATCTGCAAGTCTAGGCATCAATCTGGGAAAGCAAGACTGGGCTGTTCGCTGCAATTTAATCACAATAAATGATGATATACTGGAAGACTTTACTGCAGGCCATATATCCGATAATGAGGCAAAATTAATCATATCAATATTGAATGAAAATTTGGGAAACAGCAACATAAGCTTCTACGCCGGCAAAAGCTATCGAAACATAATGGTTTATAACGGAGATATTATGATAGAAGCTGATTGTACCCCTCCTCATGACATCATCGGCAAGTCAATAAGGAAATATTTACCAAAAGGAAATGGTAGCGAAATATTAATAGATTTAATGAAGAGTTCGCATCATTTACTTGTAAATCATGACGTAAACAAAGTAAGGATAGACCTTGGTGAAAATCCCGCTAATATGATCTGGTTATGGGGACAGGGACAGCGTCCTTCTCTGGTACCTTTTAAAGAATTATATGGAATATCAGGCGCGGTCATAACAGGCGTGGATTTATTAAAAGGCCTGGCAACTTACCTTGACTGGAACATCATAGACGTACCAGGCGCTACCGCATATTTAGACACCGATTATGATGCTAAAGCACGATATGCAATTAAAGCGCTAGAAACACATGATCTGGTTTTGATACATATAGAAGCGCCTGATGAAGCGGGACATGAAGGGAATATCCATGAAAAGATTCGGGCTATTGAAAATATTGATAAGAAAATCATCGGCCCTGTTTTCGATGCACTAAAGAAATATAATGAATTTCGTATGCTTATACTTCCTGACCATTATACACCAATAAGCAAGAAAACTCATACTTCAGAACCAGTGCCTTTTACCATTTACAGCACAGATTCAGGTAAGAAAAGCAGCCTTTCTTTCTCGGAATCAAATGCTGAACAAACCGGCCTGAGGGTGAAAAAAGGATATAAATTAATGAGTCATTTTATTGAGGGTGATATCGCGCGATAAGAATCGTAGTCCATTAATAAACGAATTCGCTGTGGAACCCTTCCCGTCCGATCGGCTGTGTACCTGACGGGCCGACGGGAGGGTTTCAGGCAAACGTAAACAGGGACGAACTCATGTCATATGGCGTTTGATATCCATACTGGCGTGAAGTACGCGAACGATTTCTATACACTCTGTCCCTTTACGATAGAAAATTATATGACGGGCAACCTGAAAACTGCGAAGGCCTTTCTCAATTTCTTCGCGTGCCTTACCAAGTTTTGGCGATCTGGCAACATTCTCAAAACCTGCTGCAAGTCCTACCAGATAATGTTTGGCCTGTTTATTACCCCAATTCTCCTGGGTATAACGTGATATTTCTTTAAGATCGTTTTGCGCCTCTTCAGAAAGTCTGTAACCAGGCATCAATCAAGTTCCTTAATAAGCGATTTCATGAAACCCTGACCATCTGCACTTTTACCTTTATCCAGTTGCTTTAGACCTTTACGGATCTCTTTCCGTAAATGCTCAAGTTTTAAGGCTTCATGTTCCTCATATTCCTGCACCGACATCATAACAGCAACAAGGCGACCCTTTTTAGAAATTGTAACCGGCCCACGTTGCGCAGAATCAAGCAACGCTCCGAAGTTGGTTTTTGCCTCTGCGGCAGGGATAACTTTCATCAGATTAACTCCTATATTTTATAAAATGGTTTTTTGATTATTATAGCTAGAATGGTTACTTTTATCAAAATAAAAGTCTTTTAGAGTTCACTTTGTTTTTGATGTCATGCAAGAGCTCAATACTCCTTTGCCAGCATGATGGTAAGAACATGGGTGTCTTGCTTGGATCAGCGGGATTTTCACCTTCATGGGTCATATCAGGGTTATAGTAGTCGATCTTCCAGTAAATTTTTTGTCTGCTATGATCGATTGCGCCAGAATCATGTTCTCTGTAAGGATCGTTATCCTCGGTAAATGTAACAAATCGTTCAATCTTCTTGTATTTTTGACATGAAGTGTAAAAGTCCATTCAATTTATAACTCCGAAAAGCGTTAAATCTGTTGAATCCACAATATCAATTTTGGCAAGCTTGCCCGGCAGTGAAGAAGAGACGTTAGATTGATTACTCCCTTCCGGCAGGCCAAAGACAACAATCTGGTTTTGCCTTGTCCTCCCGCTTAGTCTGCCTGCATCAGATTTGCTTGTCCCTTCAACCAAGACCTCAACAGATTTCCCAACCATTTTCCTGTTTTCTTCAGTACTTATTTTCTTCTGCAAATCCAGCAATATATGATTTCTTCTCTTTTTTGTCTCTTCTCCCACATCATCAGGGAATTCTGTCGCTGCAGTTCCAGTTCGTGGCGAGTATTTAAAAATGAAGCAATTTTGATAACGCACATCCTTCATCAAGTTTACGGTATCCTCAAAATCCTCTTCTGTCTCACCTGGAAACCCCACAATAAAGTCACTTGCAATCTTAATATCAGGCGCTAAAGACTTAGCCATCTCAACAAGCTCTCTATAGTGTGCAGAAGTATATTGCCGTCTCATTTTCTTCAATATTTTGTCTGAACCTGACTGTGCCGGCATGTGCAGATATTCACAAACCTTTGGCAATTCTCCAACAGCCTCTATTATCTCCTTAGTCATATCCTTTGGATGAGAGGTGACAAAACGGATTCTTTCTATACCTTCAATTGAATCCAGTTTTCTCAGCAGTGTGGCTAAAGTAACATTCCCACTCAAACCCTTTCCGTAAGAGTTTACATTCTGTCCCAATAGCGTGACCTCTTTACAACCATCATCCGCAAGACTCTTTACCTCGTCTATTATGTCTGCATCCGGCCTGCTGAATTCACGACCCCTGACATACGGTACAATGCAGTAAGAACAGTAATTATCGCATCCCCTCATGATAGAGACAAAGGCATTGTACCGATTTTGTCTCTGAGTAACCAACCTGTCAAAATTTACTTCTCCGTCTTCACCAATAGCCAGGATGCGTTTATTGGTTCCATTGATCCCTTCGAGTAACTCAGGAAGTTTAGAGAACATCCTGGTGCCACACACAAGATTAACATGAGGCATTCGTTTGAATATTTTGTCTCCCTCATTTTGCGCCATACAGCCCAGAACGCCAAGAATCAGTTCCGGGTTCTTTTCCTTCTGATCTCTCAAACTGCCGAGCTGTGAATATACCTTGTGTTCAGCCTTGTCACGTACACTGCATGTGTTCAGTAGGATAACGTCCGCATCATTCTCATCTTCGGCAAATGTGTAACCTCTCTTCAGAAGAAACCCTATTGACAACTCCGAATCCAGCTTATTCATCTGGCAGCCGTAAGTCTTAATATAGACTGAAGGCTTTTTGTGGGCGAAAGTCTTTGAATTCGTTGACACTTATAAAAATTCTCCTGTTCAAAATTCGCAAAAACATATTTGTCATTATACTCTCTTTAACGGGGTGAAGGCAAGCGCACAAAGTCCGCAGCGGATAACACGAAGTGTTTGAAGCCGGATGACTGCGATTGACGAGGGAGGGGAACTCTTAGCTGACGCTATAATAAAAAGATTCTTCCGGGGCAGGTTTGATAAGTTCACTCTTTTCACGAAAGCGAACGAAAGAAAGCGAGCTTTGCTCAATCTTAGCATATTTGCCTTCTTTAGTTTTCTGTAAGAAACTCAGAAGGTGATCTTCGTCTGGTCTTTTAATATTTTTATCTTTTTCCATTATTTCACCCTATTAAAGTCAACCTTATTTCGGCTTAAGAATCAAGCACTTTTAATCCGGACCTTTTTGTTTATATACTCATTCATTAATCCCATAATCTTACCCTCCCGATAATACCTTCTCTAATATCCCTTCCAAATCACTCGGATGCCGCGATACCGCCCATGCCCATTTGCCGAAACCGCCATGCGCATTGACCGCGCGAACCCATTCATCCAGGAAATCACGTTTTATTTTATTGCGCTCATCATCCTTGCCTTTTGTCTCTAAAATCATCTGGGTACCGTTGGCAAGTTTTATAATAAAATCCGGCCAATACTTTCTGATCACCCCTTGGTAATTATAAATAACCTCAAATCCCAAGTGGTCATTCTTAACCCATGCGAAAACATGCTTGTTTTTATCCAGGATATAAGATTCTGCCGCCTCCCACGTGCTGTCATAAACACAAAAGTTGATATGCGATTTATCCGAATATTCACAAGGCTTACTTGTCCACCATGTCCTCATGTCGCCGGTTGATCGTATCGGCTTAACCGTATCGAAAATGGGTTTGATATCAGTTGTGTTTTCAAGCTTAATCGCCTGCCAAACATAGTGAATGATTTTATTCATATTGAGGAGAATTAAAACCCTTTTGCGCAACTCCTCGTTACGGAATAAATCATTTTTTATGACGATTTTGTCCTTATCGACAAACTGAGTAACTATCCCGACCAATTGGCCAAAAAGATGCTCTTTTATCCCTTGCCATTTTTCTTTTTCATTGTTATAGATTCGCTTCGCTGTTTCAAAAATGATAGTTTGCATGCGATACCGTTCAGCTATCTCCTTCAGATCAATCTCGGATAACTCCCCGGCCCGATTGGGCTTACCTTCTAAAATTGCCGCCATTTCAGCAGAGGTAATGCTTTCATAAGGATCCAGCTCTATCGGTTTCAATTTATCAAAATCGATAATGAGCGATGACTTATAAACGTGGTCAACGCGAATAACATTCGGCCACGATAATGCAAACCGTTCTTTTTCTTTTACCGGTTCAATCTGGGTTTTTGGCTTAGGTGGAGGTGGGGGATTATCATCGCCGCCTTCATGAGGAAGGAATGTAAACGGCACTCCAAAAATATTTACATATTCCGGCTCGAATAATCCATCTGCCCCAACTTCGTATGATGTCCGCCTTAACCCGCGTCCAACAACTTGTTCGCAAAGAAGCTGGCTTGAAAACGCGCGCAGGCCCATAATATGCGTAACCGTCTTTGCATCCCAACCTTCCGATAGCATACCTACGGAAATCACATTTTGAATTATCTCTCCTGGCTGACCTTTTTGCCCAACCGTATCAACCATCTTCCGCAAGAGTTCTGCCTGTTGTTGTCTATTCAATTTCTTAGGCCGATTATCTTCGTCTCCTGAAGTATCAATTTCCAACTCTTCGACCTGCGACTCAGCCTCTTCAAGCACTTTAGAGTCTATCTGTAGCGTCTTCTCCGGATCGCACAATTCAGGAATAAGTATTTCCTTATGGTCAAAGGCAAATCTAATCCGTGCCGCTGTTTCGGTTCGGTTAGCCACTGTTATCATAACCGGCACTTCTTTTCTAACCTCCCACTTTTCCTTTGTTTCGAGCCAATCCTTACCTAAAAGATAATACGCATTTCGTATCAAGTCGGGCAAAGGGTCTGAAGCTTCAGCCTTACGGTTAATATCGTCTCTCACTTCCTCATCCATATAAATATGATAAAGGCGTGATTTATAATCCTTAACGTTAATGCGTCCGTCATCACGAATAACAACACGCGGTGTTTTAACGAGTCCTGCTTCAATGGAATCATTCAAACCAAAATCGCTCACGATCCAACCAAATAATGCCTCTTCTTCGGTTCTTTTCCCGGAAGGAGCAAATGGAGTAGCTGAGAAATCAAAACAGTTCAAAATTCCGCGCGCTTTATGAATACGGTCAAGTCCACCAACCCAAATCGTTGCTTCTTCAGCGCTATCTTTTAAGTCTCTTTGACGAATATATTTTCCTTCAGCCGATACATTTACCCGCCAGGCGTGATGCGCTTCATCGTTTATAACAACGAGATTCTGACTGCTTGCCATATCGCCAAGCACTTCCCGCACATATGCCTCGTCACTTTTTACAC
>MHZA01000160.1 GCA_001828595.1 Planctomycetes bacterium RIFCSPLOWO2_12_FULL_40_19 | reverse complement strand
ATCTTCCTTATGGAAGAATCATCAGGATGCTTACAACTTTCAGCTCACATTTTGGTCTTTTTTCTCCCATGATTCAACTGGCAAAGGAAGACAAGAAATTAAGAACAGCTTTTTTCAATTCTGTTGCCGGCAGCAAAATGTTTAAAAACATAATATTTGAGACTATTAGTTTGCAATTATCCTGGAAAATTGTAAAGATTCTTATTTCATGGCTCTTAAAACAGTTTCCTTTTATGTCATGGCTGATAAAACCCGTAAGTAAAATTATAACTAATAAGCGTATTTGAGATCATTTAAAATGAGGAAAAAGGAGATTTTTATTTTGGAAGTATTTAAAGAAAAAATATTACCGGCATTCCTTGAAAAAGGGAAAGCCTTATTGAGAGCTTTTGAAATTAAATCAATAAAAAAGAAAACAATCTTTTTATTCCTGATACTGGCGCTTATCCCATTGTTAGTGACGAAACTGGTAGTTTATCCTAAAGCACAGAATGCATTACAAGAATCTTTAATACAGAATCTGCAAAGTGTTGGACACAAGCAAGCTGAACTTATCAAGGGTTGGATGGAAGAAAGAAAGGACGATGTAAGGGTTTTTGCAGAAAATCCTTTTACACTCCTTGCTTCAAGAATAACAATGGACGATGAGCGGTTCTGGCGGCTTCTGAGATATGCTCACTATATAAGTTACGAGTATGGGTATAAGGACGTTCTCATAAGTGATGCTGAAGGCATTGTCCATGTTTCTACTATAAAGGGTAAAGTAGGCACAAATATCTCTGAACACGAATATTTCAAAAAGGCGATGGACGGGGAAACATTCACATCACAGATAATGCCATCAACGATTCCTATTGAAAATGCATTTGGAAAAATAGAAACAGGTGTCCCGACCATGGTCGTCTCAACTCCTATTACTGACAGAAATAGAATTATGGGTATTGTATGTTTCAGGGTTGATGTAAGTAAAATAAGTGAATTTATGAGAAGTATAAAGTTAGGCGCAAGTGGTGAAACATATCTTATTAATAAGCAGGGGTATATGCTGACAGAATCTCGATTTGTCCCATATTTAAAGAAGGTTGGGCTGGTAAAAGAAGGGACTACTCTTGAATTGAAGCTGATCAATCCTGAGACGGGAAAATTGACCAAGGCGGTCTCAGAATGTTTGAAAGGATACGAAGGCTATAATGGAGACGGATATTTAGATTATCGGGGGGTAAAGGTAATAGGTTTCTGGAAATGGATTCCTGAGCTTGACTGGGGGGTTGTTGCAGAAATTGATTATGACGAAGGTTATAAAGAAGTTATAACATTACATAGAAATGTTACCACCATTATGGTAATAGTTACAATAGGCATAATTGTGTTTGCCTTTATTATGGGGCAGAGAATGACGGCTCCGATTCTCTATTTGACAGATGCAACAAAAAAGATGGCGGCAGGAGACCTCACTCAAAATGTAAATATCAGTTCCAAAGACGAAATTGGTGAGCTTGCAAATTCCTTTAACATGATGGCCAGGACCATAGAAAAGAGAAATGAGGAACTTCAATCGTCTAACATTTTTATGGAATCAATGTTCGATGCCATAAGAGATCCTATGACCGTCCTGGACAAAGAGGGAAATATTCTGCAAGTAAATAAGGTTGCAATGGATACTTACGGCGATAATATTGTCGGGGAAAAATGCTACTGTGTTTATAAAGGCAGAGAATCTATTTGTGATAATTGTCCTACAATGAAGGCAATTGAAACCTTATCACCTGCTACGGCAGAGCATTATGTAGAAAGAGACAAAAAGCATGTATTCATTGCCTCTTATCCTATCTTGGATAATGAGGGCGAGCTAAAATCCATAATAAAGATTGTCAGAGACATTACTGAACAAAAAAAACTTGAAAAGGAACTCCAGGATTATACTGCGAATCTGGAAAAGACCGTTGAGGAGAGAACAAGAGATTTGAAGTCAACAAATGAAGAGCTAAAGCAAAGAAGCGTCGAGATAGAAAGGGCAAATGAGGAATTACGCAGCCTTGATAAGATGAAAGATTCAATGATGCGAGATGTAACTCACGAACTGAAATCACCGGTTGCACAGGTACAGATGGCTATAAACCTCTGGACCGGTGAGGTGAATAAAGGAAAAATGGATAAAGAGAAAGGAGAAAGATTAAATAAAATAATCGATGATAACATACAGAGACTAAAGAAAACCATTCAAAGCATATTGGATTTATCAGTATTGGAATCCGGTCGAGTGGCATACCAAAAGGAGAATTTGGATCTGGAAGAATTAATAAATCAGGTAACAGCAGGATTAAATTTACTGGCTGAGAAGAAAAACCTGTCATTAACAACAAGAATTCCGGACAAGTTGCCGGAAGTGTTAGGAGATAGAACGGAAATTACGAGGGTCATTTCCAACCTGATAGATAACTCTATCAAATACTCTGAATCCGGAGAGATAGTCGTATCAGCGCTGAGAAGGCCCAGGAAAATAGAAATATCAGTTAAAGATCAGGGAATTGGCTTAATCACGCCAAAGGGGAATTACGACAAACTTTTTGACAGGTTTTTTCAGGAAAGGCCAAGTAGTGAAGGCTCCGGTGTAGGTCTTGCTATCTGCAAGACGATTGTAGAAGCGCATGGCGGTAAAATCTGGGTTGAAAGTGAAGGCAAAGGAAAAGGCACAACATTTAAGTTTACCTTGCCTTTAGATGATGTAGAACAAAAAGGTGCGGATACACTAGCTTCAAACCCGGAAAAGATAGCATAAGATTTACCTATCATTTTATCCAGAGAAAAAGAATTAAACAGTGTTTTAATTGATATCTTAAAAGAGGGTATATGACAATGGACAAAAAGATAATGATTGTAGAAGATGAAAAAGCCTATCACGATTTATATAGAATAATATTTGAAGGTAAGGGTTATGATATAAATTATGCTTTTGATGGTGACGAAGCAATGCAGATATTGGAACAGAATACGCCTGATTTGATAATCCTGGATATGCTTCTGGATATGATTACAGGAGATACATTTTTCCTGCATATGAAGGGTATGCCGGAGTATGCAGACATACCCGTAATAATAATCAGCGCTTTCTCTAAAAAACAATACAAAAACCTTAAGAATATAGATCCGAATCTTGTTTACATTGAGAAGACCTATCTGACCAAGGAGAAATTACTTGAAGAAGTAGAAAAGAAATTACTTGGTGGATTCAGTGATTGATACCGTTTTTATTACTTAATGATGTTTTCTAAAATAAAGCTGGCAACAAAACTATTATGCTTTATCGCGCCAATAATGATTGTGGTGATGGGTGTGGTATTTACGTGGATAATAAAAAAAGAAGAGAGCTTTATCAGAAGTGAAATAACCAAGAAGGCAGAGGCTCTTGCAAAACAACTGGAAATCATCCGCGGTTTTATTGCAGACAAGCAAGACGTAATCAACACAGATTTAGAGACCGGAAATGTGACATTTAAGGGCCTAAACCCTGCGCGAGTCGGCGCTGCAATTTCCAAGGAGTTTACTAAGACTACAAATTTTGTGATGAAGCAAACAAGTTTAGAATACAGAAATCCTGAAAATGCCCCTGATGAATTTGAGGTAAGAATGTTAAAGCAATTCAAAACTACAAGGGACAAAGAACCAACATGGAGAGAAGACTTTGACAAAGAAGGTAACAAAACAATCCGGTACATTCTTCCTTTATATATAAAGGAAGAATGTCTGCCATGCCATGGAAAACCTGAATACGAAGGTGAAGTGGATATCACAGGATATAAGAAGGAAGGTTATGAAGCAGGAGAATTAAGAGGGGCAATAAGTATTGCCGCGCCGGCTTCACATCTTGATGCTATAATAAAGACTAATTCGATAATCTTACTCATCATAGGAATAGTTTCGACTATTTCGGTAATCTTTCTAACGTACTTATTAATCAGAAAATTTATAAGAGTTCCACTTTCCCACACGGTTGCAGCTACAAAAGCAATTGCCGAAGGTGATTTGACAAGAAGGGTTGATATAAGGTCAAGGGATGAATTTGGAGAATTGGCAGAGTCTTTTAATACTATGGCACAATCTATAGAAGAAAAAACCATGGAACTTGAGAAAACCACTCATAATCTTGAGAAGGCTAATAAGGAACTCAGGGGTCTGGATAAAGTGAAAGACAATATAATAAGAGATGTTTCCCATGAGTTGAAATCTCCGTTGGCCCAATTAAGGCTGGCCCTGGAATTATGGGGAGAGGATGTAAAAGAAGGCAGGAAAGACAAGGACAAGGAGGATATTTTTGACGGCATCATAAAAGATAATATAAAAAGACTTAATAACACTATAGGAAGCATTCTTGAATTAACTTCTCTGGAGTTTGGCAGAGAAGATTACGATAAAGAGTCTCTTCAGTTGAGAGATTTAGTTATTCAGGTAATCAAGAGTTCAACCTTGCTGGCAAGAGAGAAAGGCTTAACTATAAAGAGTGTAATGCCTGAAAAATTACCAAATGTCATTGCAGACAGACAGAGAATTGTGAGAGTAGTTACAAACTTAATTGATAATGCTATTAAGTATACTAAGGAAGGTGAAATTTTGGTTTCACTTCAGCAGAAAGATTCCGGGTTGGAATTTTCAATAAAAGATTCTGGCATCGGTATTAATATTCCTCAGGAACAGCACTATAAGCTGTTTGATAGATTCTATCAGGAGAATGTAGCTACGCCTGGTACCGGTATAGGCCTTTCTATATGTAAGACTATTATAGAAGCTCATGGGGGAAGTATAAGCGTGGAAAGTGAAGGTAAAGGCAGGGGAGCTACCTTTAAGTTTGATTTGCCAATAATGAAGGAGAAAGAATCTTTGGTTACAGATTCATGAACTAATGAAAGGAGAATTAAGAAATGGGTAAGATTATAATGATAGTTGAAGATGAACCGGCGTTTCATGACCTTTACACTATGATGCTGGAAGACACAGATTATGAGATAATTCGTGCATATGATGGAGATGAGGCCCTGTCGAAATTGGAGGAAAAGAAGCCTGATTTAATTATCCTCGATATACTATTGGATCTGGTAACCGGCGATACATTCTTCCTATACATAAAGGGTATGCCTGAATATGCTGATATTCCGGTAATTGTATGTAGCAGCTTTTCCGCAAAGGCTTACAAGAATCTGAAGGAAATGGATCCGAATCTTGTATTTCTTGAGAAGCCTTTTACAAAAGAGCAGATGATTGAGGAAATCAAGGCCAAAATAGGGTAAGAAAGTTGGTATTATGACTTGTTAGAGAGCTTTATGAGATAACTGATAAGTTTGAAGAAAAAGCTGGACAACCTTGCATAACATGGACAACCGGAATCTTCTACAGCTATTTTGTCACCAACTTGAAGTTTTCCGCCTTCAATGACCCTGCAACGTATGCCTCCCTTGCCATTCATTGCAACCTTTGCTCCAGGGCCAATCTTCTTTTCCATGTTATCGCATGGGTTACATTTTCCTTCTACACGAACAAGTACATGACCCAGACGTAAATTCCGTCCAATCAACTCATCCAGAGCTATACCCCTTGCCATAATCTGCCGTCTGCTTGCACCGGCAGGTATTTCATAGCCGAGTTCGCTGGATACTGTGTCCATAACTTCGGCTTCTACCAGAGTAATTTGTCCAATTTGATATTTTCCCGAACGATAATCACCTTCAATTCCAAAATTTGCACGCACCGTGACGCGGTTACAAGATTCGGCAGCAGCATTTTGCTTCCGCACAATATGAATTGAAATAATTTCAGCCATTTCCTGTTTTCTTTTTGTCCTTATTCTTAATGCCTGATTTTATCATGAGCCAGCCTGCAAAGCAACCGATAACATAATGGGGGAAGTCCCACC
>MHZA01000159.1 GCA_001828595.1 Planctomycetes bacterium RIFCSPLOWO2_12_FULL_40_19 | reverse complement strand
TCTAATGAATTAAATAACATGCTTATCAAATCCGCAACATTACGTTTATGTCTCCCCCATCTCAAGACTGAGGAGGTTCAAACCAGGACGTCCCAAGCTATGTTCCAGCTCGTATATCATGAAAGATACAGGACGTTCGAATAACGTCTCAATGTCAGGTCTGTGTTCGTCCCACGTTATACGGGTTTCATCAGTTACTCCTCTTAATCTTAAGAGACAACCGCCAATTAGAATCGCAGCGATTAAAAGAATGAACCATAACTGTTTCTTTTGCATTAATCCACCTCTTCTTTCATTGAATACAAAACCTGACGCCAGAGGTCTGAAGACAGAAATCTGACATCAGACTTCAACCTTTAACCCTTTATAAATTAGGTTGGGTTTTAAAAGGCAAAAACCCAATAGTTCGATAAACTCACTATGCTGAGCTTGTCGAAGCACGACTTAACCATTCTCTGTCATTCCCGCCCGCCAGAATGAGTATCGGGCTGGCAATCTGTTGAGCGGGAATCTAGAATTATCATTACAAGGACAATTAGATTCCCATTCCCCGATCTGGGTCGAGGACAGGTTTCATGGGAATGACATAAGGCAATATTGAATTTCCTATACATAAATTTAATTCTTTATGCATATTAAGGATGCTAACTTATTCATATTTTTGGTATCATCTGATTTTTCTTATCCAGAAACTTGCAGGAATAGTTTTCCCATACTCATAACTATCAATAATAGAAGCTAAAACCCCCTGATGGAAAGTCCTCATATAATTGCCAGCAAACAATACTTCGTAGTCGCTATTGTGCATCAGGAAGGCGTGAAGTAAATATTGTTCACTCCAGAACCAGCGATGTTGGAATGCCAAATCCCGGGGGTATTCCTCCGGCAGGTAAATATCATGAAAATGGATAATAACCCCTGGCTTGAGACGCGGCAATATTTTGAAAAAGTTATAGTTAACATCCCCCCCGATTTTCACAACATGACTGGAGTCAATGAATAAAATATCATTTTCATTCAATACATCAAAATATTCAGGGGACAGACTCTCCACTTTAGATATAACTATATCGTCTATACCGTGCCTGCCATCTACTAAGGTGCTATTTGGATAGGGATCGATTATTCTTAATTGAGTATTTATCCCTTCATTAGCGTTAAGCCGTGAAGCGCTTGCCAGGATCAACGTTGAAAAGCCCACGCCTATTTCTATAATATGTCCTGGTTTAAAGTGACGGATAAAACAATGCAGAACCTCTGCGTCTACGGCTTCAAACGTTCCATTTCCCAAATAGAATTCGTGGGAATTACAAGGCGGTTGCTTGGGAAATTTGCATTCTTTAAGGTATTTGGGAATAATATCATTTAGAAATGATAACTGCTTTTGCTCTTGAAAGTCTATGCCATAACACTCCTTATCTTTTCCCCACAGGGTTTCAGGCAATTCTCTGGTGTCAGGTATCGGCTGATAAAAATGGTTTGGAGTTATGTGAACACCATTTTTTTGCCATAGCTCAAAATATTTTTTGTCAGCAAATTTTTTTATAGCAGGAGCTATAATGTTTGCCAATTTATCATCATATTGAACATCAAATACATATCTTCGAAAAAGGGCAAAAAAAGGCTTGCTAAGTATTCTTTTCAAAACTCTCAAGGGAACTTTCCATGAATTCACAAGCGCTTTCCTCCATTAAATCCGAAGCCTGAGATCAAATAACAGGGTCTGATCTTTAAAAATTCTTTCTTTATTCTCTGTTTTTAAAGAAGCTTTCAAATTACTTAGTTACCTTAACCCATAAATTCATGAAAATCTCAAAATACCCAAAATGCATCTTTTCTTTTTGAAATCCTGCTGTTTGAAGTAAAGATACTATTTTTTTGTGAGTATAAGTATCTTTATGTTCGTTAAATAGACTGGCACTTACAAGTTTAAACTTTGCCATTATTGTTAATAATTTATCAGTCCAGCCTGCAGGTACTGTTAAAATAAACACTCCACCAGGTTTTAAAACTCTTTTAACTTCTCTTAATATTAGTATTAACTTTTCTTTGTCGAAATGTTCAAAAACAGCAAGCATTGTTAGCACGTCAAAAGAATTATCTGCATAAGGTATTGTCAGTTCCTTTTCAAGGTCATAATCTTTAATGCATAATTTTTCACTAAATGCACTAGCATTGGGCACAATAACCCTGTCCAACCCATGTTTCTCTGAAAAATCCGTATTGAGAAGAAAGTACGGATACATCCCGCAGCCTATATCTAAAATCTTTCCAGATCTATGAGAATGAGGTATTAATTTGTTAACTCTTTTTGCCCTCTTTCTGGATAGAAAACCATCTAAAAGACCACATTCACTAACATCTATACTTTTAACCACCTTATACTCCTCTTTATAATGTAGTAAGAATGACTTGGGGACCGAAACTGACTTAACATTTTCAAAAAGGGTTTAACGCGAAAATAGAACCGCTTAAGCATCTTTGTCCTAAATTGCCTGAGCTCTATGGCTGTAATGGTTTGAGGCACATAAGATAGACATTGAAGAGACAAACTCTGCTGGTTAACCCAATCCTCATTAATCTCGCCTTTTTCTATCAGTTCCTGGTAAAGGTGTGTTTTCGGAAAAGGCTGGAAGTAACTTACGGCAATCCGGTCAAGAGGTAATGTGCATGCAAATCGTATTGTATCTTCAATCTCCTCTCTTGTTTCAGTGGGAAACCCTAATATAAAAAACCCCCCTATCTCATAACCTTCCTCATGAACTAAAGTCAACTCTTCAGTAATTTGTTCCAACGTAAGTTTTTTCTTTATCATATTCAGTATTCTTTGAGAACCGGATTCAATTCCGAAATTTAACGCATAACAACCGGCCCTTTTCATAAGCTTAAGGAGCTTACGGTCAATCGTATCAAGCCGGATCCCATTGGGGAAGCTCCATGTCAGATTCAAATTCTCAGATAATAGTCTCTCACAAAATTGATAAACATACTTTCTGTTTAATGTAAAGTTATCATCCTCAATCTGAAACTCCCTGACACCGAATTTATGATAGAGCATCTTTAATTCTTCAATGACGTGCTCAACAGATCTTGACCTTAATTTCCCGTCAGATAATATATTGGCAGAACAATATGTGCACGGAAACGGACATCCGCGTGTTACAATAATAGGCGCTATGGGAAAATTCCGATAAAATGCCCCATGGGGAGCTTTAGGGTAAGTTGACGGAGGCATCATATCCCACGCCGGAAACCCGAGGGAATCAAGGTTTTCATTCAATTTGTTATTATTGACCTTAATGTCATGACCGTCCTTCCATACAAGGCCGGGTACTTTTTTCATGGCAACCGGCCCTTCATCTGATTCAATGGCATCCAGAAACAACTTAAAGCCAATCTCCCCTTCTCCCTGGTAGGCAAAATCTATAGATTTATCAAAGAATCTCATCGTCCCTTCCGGAGACACCGTTGGATGGATACCGCCAACAATTATCTTCGTATCCGGCCTTAGAGATTTTATGATATTTGATATTTCTCTGACATTGTGAATATCTTTTGTCCATATCTGGAAACCTACAACATCAATATCCTCCCTTTTAACCATTTTAGCGACAGCGGTGCCATTCAACCCTTCTTTCAAGGCATCCAGGATCTTTACGCTGTGGTAATCTCTTATATGTGTGGCTAATAAACCGAGTGAGACGGGAGGAATGATCTCATCCGCGATACCAAAAGGTTTTACGAGCAGTACTTTCATTTACTATTCTTTCATATCAAGGTTTAGAGATATCAATACACCTAACAATCACTTATGAATTTCAAATACCCTCTCTTGCCAAGTTTAAGCATCCCCTGTTTCAGACCCGGTAACGCCATCACAAGCAAGGGACTTCTGCCCTCTGATCTCTGTCCTCCGACTTCAGACCACAGAAACCTTCCCCAAATCCTCAAGCCAGGTCTCAACAAGCACAAGCTCCTTTTCAGGAAAAATCCCTTCTTTCACCAAAGTTTCATAGCATTTCAGCAGATTATTTCCGACATTTGCCATCCCTTTATCGAGAGTCAGCCCTTCAAGTACTTCCACTATCTTTTTGTTTAGGGTATAACCCGGAATCTCGTCTTCAAAATCCCGCATTAAATTGTGTTCATTTCGTTCCTGAATAACTTCGGGTGCGTGAAAAACAATACCAAAATCCATCTCCCATAAACATCTCTGCGCAATGAAGCTTCGCCAGATGTCGGTCATACGGAAAGAACAGTAACTGGGCAGATACATTAATGGATATGCGTCCGGCCACCACCATGTGCTCTGGCTGTTAAACGGACACCATACACCTTCCGGCAGCATAACACTGGGGCCCGGATCAAATTCAAAAGGTTGATCAAGAACTAATCTCCATACGGCATCCACATCAGGGGAGTTATCCGCCAACCCCTGCTGTATAGGTGCTGACACAGTTTCAGACTTTTCAGAAACTTTTATAGGCATGGTGAATGAGTCGGTAATGCAATCAAGGGGAAACCCCCGGGGCCAGATACGTTTACTCGAAAACAAACTATAGACATTTGCCCACTGCCTCTTATCCTCGACTACTTTAACGTTTAATTTCTTTGAACGTGGATCCCAACCGACCAGAGGCGTATTGTCATCATCTGTTTCATAAATACAACTTGCACCTTGAGCAATTGCATGTAAGTACCCGATGTTTTTGCGGGCATAATGGTTAACCGGCAATCTCCGGGCAATGTCAAACCTCGATTCAAATTGATCTTGTAGTGACAAAAACATCACGCCATCGAGGTCATAAATCTTAGGCCCCTTTTGATCACCGACAATGATCATCCCATAACCATTTGCATTAAGTTGAGAAGCCAGGCTTCGAGTAGCTCTGGTGGGTTCTTGTATCGTTGTAATGACAGAATGCAATGTCTCTTTCATAACATTTCCCTATATTGATCTTTGTGTTATTTGTCTGTATCTGTCCGTCTCAAAGTAATATGTGCAAACATGGCAAGGTATTTAGCCCAGGGCTTTAAAGCGGTTTCAATTAATTTCCATAGAACATATGTTTGTGCAGGCATCAGACAGCGAAATGAAAGCCCTCCCGATATAAGATAGCGGAATGGCATAATTAAACGAATCGTTTCAATTTGCCATTCCGGAAATTCAAGTTCAAAACAGACTCGGTCCCTCTCAAAGATTATCCAGGGCAACGCTCCATTAGCAGATTTAAATGAATCATTGCCTGAGAACTCCCATTCTTTTGTGTCCGGAAGGAATGGTTCGTGATGAAACGCAGAATATACAAAACGTGACCACTTCGTGACCCAAGGCTCTATCATTATTACAACACCTTTTGGTTTAACACACCGTGTAGCTTCAGAGAAAAAACTCTTACAACAAGGTATGTGGTGTAACACATCTGTCATCACAATGGCCCGTAATGATTTATCGGCAAATGGAAGTTGACATCCGTTTACTGTTATGTCTACAAATGGATGATGAAAGACATCCGATGTGATTAAATTCGGAACAAACTTTTTCATAAATCCAGCGCCTGAGCCCAACTCCAATACAGGACCGTCAAAATTGGGAATTGCATCTGAAACTATGGTGTACCAGTCCTCATAGATTAGTTTCAAAAAATGTTTTTTTTCAATGAGATGCCGATGCAACAGAATTGTTTCCAGATTATTAATATCTCCTGCATTATCTATTGAGTGTGTCAACCATTTGCGAAATATCATTAACTCTGGTACCTACACAAACTTAATACGCCTTGCGGCAAAGATAACCATCTTCAACAACAGCAAACCATGCTTCCAGCGACTGATATTAGTAGTTCCGTATGTACGCTCTCTATATCTTATTGGCAAGTCTACTATCTTAAGGTTCAATTTGGCGGCGCCAAACAAGAGGTCAAAATCTCCAAACGGATCAAAATCTCCAAAATAAGAGCGATTCGCTGCAATCAGCTCATAGTCAGACTTCCAGAGTGCTTTGGTACCACATAAGGTATCCTTGATGGACTGCCTCAGTAGCCAGGAAAAAGCCAGGCTAAAGAATTTATTGCCCACCAGGTTAATGAAGTACATTGCATTCGTTTCCATAGGATAGACAAGGCGCACGCCATTGACAAACTCAGCCTTATTGGAAGTAAGCACTTCTACAAAATCAGGAAGGTACTCGGGAGGAACAGTAATGTCTGCATCTAAGATTATAAACACTTCTCCGCTTGCTTCGGCAAAACCCAGCTTTACAGCATCTCCTTTGCCCACGCCTTTCTGCTTAAGCAATTTGCAATTCTTTACAGGATGTTCTTTAATGGCTTGCTCGATAACAGTATATGTATCGTCTGTTGAATTCCCCTCTACAAAAATTAACTCTGTCCCACTACCCATCCCGGGTACGCGTGATAAAATGTCATTGATATTGTCGGCTTCGTTGCGCGCTGGAATAATCACAGAAACCATGGGTTTTCTGCAAATCTGATGTTGCTGCGGAAGTGGACGTGCAATTAGAAAATGTGTTAATGCACCAAATTTCCATGGCCATATTTTTACAAGATAACAATTTGCCAGGTTACTGAGAACAGGTATATGTAAAGGCAGAAGTATCTCATCCCAACAGGAAATTACTTCCATATCAGCCAGGCAGCAAAAGTTCTTCATGTCTTCAACCGTCAGCCAATTTTGAGGCTTTAGCGGCGGTGCAAGCCCTAACCTCCGTACAGCCCTCAATGGATATTCCCATAAATTACTGAAGAAGTTAAATATCAAGCGCGTACGTTGAGTAGAAATTTTCTTTAACTCTTTTAATACATTCCGGACGTCCCACAGATCATTGACGAGGTCGGAAAGAATAATGATATCAAATGTTTCTTTTAATAAATTGCCGATCTCTTGAGCATCAGTATTTACAAATTGAAATCCAGGGTAACACTTTTTGGCACGACGTACCATTTCTTTAGAGAAATCAGCTCCAATTCCGACAGCCGGTTTGACTGCAGCAAGCAGGTCTCCCTGTCCGCAGCCAATCTCAAGAACCCTTAAACCAGGTGGTATTAGAAATTTATAAATATCCTCGATACGTTTATGATATGATTTGCTAAATCCTCTTTTGGAATCCATGTCATAAGCTATTTTATCCCAATGTGTAATACGCTCTTGACTATATTTTTCTTTAGCTAAGTCTTTTGTATAAGTATTTACGTTTCCCATTTTAAATCTCATTTAGAACAAGTTCAAATGGATGCTTCATTTCTGTTTAAGCGCACCATTCCTCAGACCCATAAGTGCCATAACAAGCATGGGAATGGCCATGGATGCGCAAAGGTAGAAAACAGGTAGAAAGGGCCGCATAAATCTGGGAATACCAAAGGCAATCATGGTCATAAGGAAATACCCCCAATACCAGCTTAGAATCCAGTGCGGCCAGGCAGAATCCATTCCTTCATTTAAAATTTCTCTAAATCTTAATTCAAGCCTGAAAAAAGGCGACAATGCCGGCAAAATCCAAAAAAATGCCTGGATAATTGTAGTACTGAAACCAAGGGCAATTATAACAAGAAGAAAGGCCGCCATCAGGAAAAACCTCTCTATCCATCTGTGTGAACGTATCAGGCCACGTGGTATTACTTCAATCATCACGTTTTCTTTCTTGCCTTCGAGGCTGTAATCACGCCATAAAATACTGCCTGTTAATGCAAAACCCAGCAGGATACATGCAAGAAGTGATCTTAGTAAATAGTCCGTTCCTGCTTTCAATTTGATTACTGTAATTAAAATAACTTCACTCAAACGATTAGGAATATCGGCCAATAGTCTTAAAACAGAGTCGTTATGCAATCCAATTCCACCTGGAAAACACTCCCAAAAATGTTGAAGGGACTTAACATTAAGTTCAGGTGATTTAAGACCGAGTTTTTCAGCGGTACCGACAGGGTCAAGTCCGGCAAAAAGATTATCAATACCGTTAGAGCTTATTAATATGATATGGCCGGATTCTAAAGAGGCATAAACACTCCATGCCAGAAGTATAATTGTGCATGGACCGGCAAATGCAAATATTTTTCCCCATGAAGTGCGAATCGACTGAAAAATCAGGATAACCCCATATACAAGTCCTACATAAACCAGGGCAGGTCTTGTTAATATTGCAAGAGACATTATCAGACTAACTAGCAACTCTCGCTTCCAGCCCCCCCCCTTTTTTGCCCATGCGGCTGAAGTAGCCGCGGCTGTCAGAAAGAACATCGCAAGGCACTCGGTTAAAAGTTGCGAGACCGGATATGCAACATCCCGATTCATGCCGAATACTAAAACAGCAATCAGAGCCATTATCGCACCAAACTTTCCCCACATTAACCAGCCAGTAAGTATCATAAGTGTGCCTACGAGGCCAACTAGAAAAATTTGATATGAAAGCACAACATCAACATTTACTCCATGGATCAAGTAAATTAACGAAAGAAAGAGAGGGTATCCCGGTGAGCGAGCCATAAAGGGCTTACCTATCACTTCGGTATCCATCACTTCGGTATCCTTTATTGAGAATCTTTCAATCGTCTGTGTATCATAATCCTCAATAGAGCCAACCGGAACCAAATAGTAACCTTTACCCTGCAGCATATTAACGGCAAGTAAATGGTACATCCTGCTGTCAGGGTTTATTTCAATATGTTTCCATTCATGGCGACCAAACAGAAAGGTTAAAAGTAATCCACCGGCAATACACAACAATGCTATTTCATATTTTTTCATATACTCTATTAATAATATTTTATTGGTTTATGATCAGGAGTCTCGGAATGTTTCATTATTTAGTACTTTTATAATGTTAGTTGCCAACTTCCTGCACACCACATCCTGCCAGGTCATCCAGGCAGACTATTTAACGCCAAAGCAAAATGACTGATTATAACCGGATTAACCCTCCAGGACTTACGTACTCCCCCAGCGGAACTTCCCATATTTGTTTATCCGGTTTGTACTCCAGAAGTAACTCATGCTTCTCGGGGATAAAAAACTCGTCACATGCCAGGTTAATACATAACAAGTAGTCAAACCCCTCTAGCATATCGGTACTCAATGCCTTACCAGTAGAGTCTTTCACGTGTAACGGAATAAAATTAACATCCGGGCGGTACAACAGGTAATGAAAGAGCCATCCGTGATGCTGCGACACTACTGCTACCCTTGCATTCGGCTTCACTACCTGTATGAACTCTTTAACCCGATTGTTTCCATAGTATCTTCTCGCGTAATAATGCCTGTCTCTTCCCCAGTCGGTTTGGACCCAGATACTCTGTTCAATAAGTCCCGGTACGTGTGTAAATTGCCGAACACCTTGCATCAAGGGCCTTAACCCCAGCAAAGGTTTATCCTGGTTGATAGCGCAACAGTAAACTAATATTGACAACGCCACTATCTGCATTGACTTTAACCTCCAGCTAGTCTGCCATCGTGTCAGCCAATGCCCGAGGCAACCGGCTCCTCCGGCGAAGACAGGCACGAAAAATCGACAGTTCCACGGCGTCCACGGAAACTGCCAACTCAGAACGACAGCGTAAACTACCAACACAATACTAACCATCCGTAAATAAGCTGATCCGCACATCAATGTATAAACCAGTGCAGGTATCACAAACAAAAAGCCAAAGGGCCCGAACCACGCAGCATTTTCACTATCTCCCCAGCTTTGATCACTCAACTCAAAAGGCTCTATCTTATGAGACCATAATGCTCCAGTGTCCCCTATCACGGGATACAATACCAGTTCATAAGCTCTTTCGAGCAGATCGCTAATCTTTTCCCCACTCAGCCACTCTGATAGAACGTCCGCCGGTGTCATCAGATGCAGGCTCTGCATTCCATAACGGACAAGATTAGCCACTGCACCTCCCAAACCGTCCTGATTCCTATGAAAATTAACAAATCCTGTCGGTCCCGCCCAGTGCCCCCAATGATTATGGTTGTGCAGAAAAAGCCATATCTGGGAAAAAACCAGAACCATCGGAACTACAAAGATGATTGGCAACCAACTTCGCTTCAGTATCTGAAAAATCGGCCCCAGTCCATGCCGTTTTATAAATAGACATGCAAACACCAGGACGAATGGTAACAGGAACGCCAGAAAGGTTGTCTTAATTGACATGCCAAAACCCAATCCGAGTACCACCAATAATCCATCACGTAAATTTGGACGGTGCAATAGTCGTTCTGCACACAAGAAACACAGAATTACTACGGATGTGGCTAAAATATCCGGCTTTGTTCCGGTTGCCTGCCTAACTAACAAAGGGAAACTGATGACAATCAACATTACTGTCCATGCAACGTGTGAAGATGCATGATTCCGAGATAGAGCATACGAGCCGAAACCGATGCTCAAGAAGGCAAGGAAACTTATCGTTGCAAGGCCATAGTCCGTATAATAACGAAGAAACAGGTGTGAAAGGATATCCCCACCGACTGGAAAAACGGCCTGATGATACTCTGTAACATTTGTGAGAAGCATGCTGCGTTCCTGCTGAAATAACAGTACGCGTGTCAAATTGTATCGCATGCAGTCGTAATTACCTTCAGGGAGCATGAAAGCTTGCAGTCCCAAATAGGCAATGCATAAAACCACAACGACACTCATCACACTACGGCAACGCATGAACCGAAATAAAGATATACAGATTCCGGTCAGCCGACAATGCTCTCTGAAAATCAACACAAGAGCGCCAATAGACAACACTCCCTCAACCGGGAAGGATAATCCAGGAATTCCCAGCAGGAAAGCGGTCTGGAAGGTCAACGAAAGTACCAACAAGGCAACGACAATCGCCATGGACAAGGCATGAGCAATGCTGTACCCCCATCGATGGAATAACAGCATGATACCAGTGACCAACAGTGCGAGTTCAAGCAAAGAGATAAGTGAAAAGAACATGTTCTGATGTAATAACGTATAAAATTCTAACCCGATTTGTTTTCCCTAATTACGAATACCGAACACCGAATAATGAATATTGAATTCTACCCATTATTATCTTTTTTTACTCTTTCCTTCGGTTTTTGTGCAGTCCGAATACTTGATACAAAGATCGAAATCAACTCATTACATTCTTTGATTATCTTGTCGTGCCTTTGTGATTGCCGGCTCTGGTTTTGGGTAATTCCTCAACAAGTTCTATGATTCTTATAGCAAATTCTATTAATCTATCTTCTAAATCATACTTTTTTGCTGAATTCATTATTCGACGTTCAAAGTTCCTTATTCTATATTTCTAATTATGAATGGTTTTCCTACACAGCCATGCGATAGTCTGTATCAGCCGCAGGTTAGCAAAGATTATCAAATCACCATCCTTCAGCGCCGCTTTGATAATCTTCCATGCCAGGTCCATGCGGTTTGCCTGCAGTGCAATTGCCACGCTGTTTGAAATATAGGAACGTGTTTCCTTAATGAGCACATTAAGTACTCTGCCGGAAAGCCTCTTCCTTTGCGCCCAGCAGTATGCATCCGCCATGGCTCTGACCATATCAGGCTTACGATCAATACTCATAAGATATGTGTTCGTACCATGCCGATGATACCCACTCACTGGCCTTGTCATATCACCTGGAATAATCTTCCCTACACAGGCCATCTTAAACCACAGATTGCAGTCCTCGGCAATACAGAACTTCGTGTTGAAAAGTCCGGTCTTATCAAATAGTGTTCGCCTGCACAAAATCCCACTCGTATGCCATGTCCTGCCGCGCAGTAGCTCTGTAAGTAATACTGAAGGAGGAACCTTGCGGGAAAGTCCGAACGTTTTCCCCCACTCTGCCATTGTATCTTTACCGGAATCATCGTCAAATACCATTAAAACAGTTTCGTATACAGCATCGACATCAGGGTTCGATTCCAGCAGGGCTGCAGACACTTCGAAACGGTTCGGGTATACAACGTCATCTGCATCAAGAAAACAAATAAGTGCACCAGTGCTCTTTAGAATTCCCAGGTTACGGCTGGCAGATACACCGAGATTGGCTCCTTTCGGATGTTGATATACTACGACAGAATCGTGATATTGTCTGCACAGTTCTTCAGTAATCTTAAAAGTACCATCTTCGGAACCGTCTTCAACGATTACAATTTCCAGATCATGATATCCTGTTTTAATGAGTGACCGGACTGCCCTCGGCAGATATTTAGCAACATTATAAGCCGGAACGATTGCTGAAATCCGCATTAATCAATTGTACGTCATTGTTCTGCAATAACAAATATTTGTAGGAGTTGCCTTTGTCATCAATAAAAGAATACAAGCCCAGCCTGCGTATTCCCCATTCAGTAAAGTTGAAATCTTCATCTTCCAGAAAACTGACATCCCAGCTTTTTTGTGGTGTGACAAAACCCCGTGGAACATCATATTCCCTGTTAGAAAACCATTGAGAACCCATCAATTTAATCAAAAAATAATCGCAATCATACATCGAAAGCCTGTTCATAAAGTCATTTTTGTCTTCATCGAGAAATCCTTCAATTGAAATCACTTTTTTTGTCATTTCATTGTCATAAAGGCAATATTCAGGGTCTCCCTGACTGAGAATAACGCCAATGGTAGCATTCGGCGGTAACCGTTTTTCGATATCCATAAAATTTTGATATAAAGGAGGGTAGCCGATAGACAGACTTTCATCAAACACCATTTTAGTCATCAAGTATGAATTTTTCAGAAAATATATGGGAGAAATCATTTTCATGATACTTATAGTCAAGATAATCGCAAACCCCAGAACAACAGATCGTCCGATTTTATACTTTTTTAAATACTTATAACCATACATATAAACAGGCAGAAGAAAGAATGAAACAGGAAGAAGAAAGAATGAAACAGGAAGAAGCATTCGAAAAATACAATCATTCCATCTAATTACCATGTTCATAAATATAAAGAAAAAGACTCCGCAAACAATACATGCCAAATTAACATAAGATCTCTCATTCAGTTCTTGTTTATCTCTAATATAGAAGATTGCAAATGGAATTATAAACACCCAACCCATTCCAAACAATCCACTTTCAAAGAAATGTTCTCCTGCAGTTAATAACCCTGTATAAGCTCCTGGAAACCTTCCGGGAAGTTCACCTTGCATGGCTGATACATAGCCCAGGGATTGAAGTACTTTTTCTATTGCCGGTAGTATTAATTCATAAATTATTTCCGGACCGGGCAATAAAAAAAGGCCTACGCCGTTTCTAATAAAATTTGTAAAAAAAACAGTCCACTCTGGTGTTACAGTGGCAACAGTTTTGAGATATTCCGGCCCGGAAATACTATTGTATTCAATATAATTAAAAATAAAAGTAATCCCCGGACCAATAAACAGAAAAGAAATAAAAAAGGCTATTAGGATTACTGACAGATCTCTATATACCAGCTTTTGATTTCTTATTAAAAAATATATTATTAACACATAGACAGGCAAAATTGATAATCCCATGATTTTTGTCCCAATTGAAAGGCAAAAGCAGATTATTGCCAGAAGAATATAATTTAACCTGTTTTTTTCGTTTTGCTGAATGCCGGCGGAAAGAAAGCAGAAAGAGATGAATAATAACGAGGAAAAAAACATGTCGTTTTTTTCAAAGAAAATTGTGCTCAAAATGAACGGCATACAGAATGCGACTGCAACCGGTATGCATGCAGAAACCCGATTCATTCCGTTTTGTCTGCAGTACTCGATCCCTGCCAGCATAGCTGTAATGAATGCAGTCACGTTTATAATGAAAACATATGAGATATGAGCTCCAAAAAGTTTAAACCACAAAACAACCAGTTCGTAGTTCCAGGAAAAAACTGTTTGTCGGATGTTATGAGTTGTATAGCGGTCCAGATTATTATTTTGTATCCAGTGGACAACCCTTGGAAGATGATAAATCACCGCATCAAAAGTTAACCTTCTGTAAGCCAGATATTGCAGTGATTGAGAAAAAAAATAAAAACACATTACTGCCAATATCAGAAAAATTGAAATTTTTTCTAATCCAGACAGACAGGAAAATGTCGAAAAACAATTACCTTTGCTATACTCAGTAGTAAAAGATCGTGCATGAATTTCTTTTCTGCCAATTTTGTAATATACAACTGCGACAATTGCCAGCACTATAAATTGAACCGACAAATAAGGTAATTTGTCGATCATATTAAAGAGACTTAAAATTTGGGGGATCAAAACGAGCAGGACGAGGATTATAACAACTGCTGCTGCAACAGATAACATGCCGTTGTTAAGATTAAACAATCTTATTACCAGAAATGCAGTCAAAAGCAGTAAAATTGCAGACAAGTATATCATTTTCAAATAATGAAGGATAAGGATATATTCATAAGACAGACTCGCAAATCTTTGGCAGATTCAATTTTCATATCATAAGCCCTCCCACCTCCAGTTTCAGTTCGCCGGCTTCGGACTTCTGACCTCAGATTTCAATCATCAACCTTCAACTCATCTTCTCCCTAAGTCTATTCTCAATTCGCTCAAAGAAAAGTTCTATATATTGATCGGCGATAAGTCCTTCTTCGAAATTTTCAACTACATATCTGACACCTTGTTCTCCCAGTCGTCGGCGCAAATTTTCATCTTCGATCATTCTTTTCAAAGCTGCAATCAGCCCTTCAGTGTCACCCTTTTTTACAGAGAGACCTCCTACCTCGTTTAAAACTACTTCAGCTAAACCGCCTGTGTCAAATGAAACTACAGGGATACCACATGCCTGCGATTCAGCAGCAATCCTGCCGAAAGCCTCCACAACCGAAGTAACCAGGGTGATATCAACGGCCTGATAACATCCGGCCATATCTTCAGGATCTTTCTGAAATGGAATTGCTACTGATAGGCCATTGATTAATGATTGTGCCTCCTTAGAAACCCTCCCGACTAAAACCGGAACAATCTGATAAGCAGCAATCAGTTTGTTTATCACATCATATCCCTGTGTGGCAATGCCACCGCCTTCCTTGAAGCCTCCCAGAGTCTGCCCAGTCAGTAATATCGCTATCTTGTTTTCAGGAATTCCCAACCTTTTCTTTAATCTCAGGCGTGTTTCATCTGATACCGGATGAAAAATCTGCAAGTCTATTCCATTGTAAATTCGCAAAATTCTTTTATTATCCCATATAGGACTTTCCCCGGACTTTTTCTTAAGCCAGTCTGAGACCGTGACTAAAACAATATCTGATTTTTGAATAATATTTCTTTTTCGTTTCCAATTTTTCCTTGTGCCGTCTTTTGGAATAGCAGGTGGAATTGTCAAATCAGGGCAATTTCCGCATCCCGATTTCCATCTCTCGCAATCATGAAAACATGCACAGTGTCCCGTTAAGAGCCAATTCTGATGTTCGGTAATCACACCGGAAATATTTCTTGTTATGTCCGGCAGGGCCGCCAGATCTGCATAACCGTTCGTACCCCACAAACTGTTAAAATGCACTACATCTGTATCAGACGGGATCAGATTTTTAAGATTTCTAAAACTTGGGTTGTAGATATCCTGCCGGCCAGTACTCCGCTCAACCCAGCGTGCGAGTCGCCTGGAACCTGGAATACCGCGTTGGTATGGGATCTGTACTACATCCCGGATGTCAGTATTTTTTTCACCAACATACAGCGTAGATTTGTGGCCTTTGTTGAGCAGGCATTTATGGAGAGAAATAACACAGCGCTCAGCGCCGCTTCCAACGTCGGAAGCGTGTACAATAGCGACTTTCAGTCTGTCACTCATTAGCAAGATTTATTCAAAACTGATTCATCGACACCGAGGAATCTGGCAAACTGTCGTTTCATTACACATACGCTGAAATAATCTTCTCTTACTTGAAATACATTTGACTGGGCTTGATGATATCGTTCCTGATCACATAAAAAACTGCTTACCACCTTGAGAATCTGCCCCGGGTTTTGCGATGAACAAGTTATACCAATACCCGTCTGTTTACAAAATTTTGTGGACGAAGCATAATCAGGGCCGTAAACGAAAACAGGCCTCCCTGATGCAAGGTATGTGCTCAACTTAGTGGGGAAACATAATACCGCTAAATCTTGCCATTCTTCGCTAAAAGGAATAGGTAGGAAATTCAAATCACACTCCGATAACAAATGTGATGTTTCATCTGTACTTCGCCACCCCATCAACTCGATATTGCAAGGAAAACTCATGCCGTTGAAACGGAACCAGTTTCCGATCATGCGTATAAAAATTGGCCGATCTCCAATCTTCCATCCACATAAATTCAACGCCTCCAATAGCATGTTAAACTGACCCATGTCATATAACGTTCCCGCAAAACCGATACGCAATGGGTTATTTTTTCTATTACCAGGTGTCAGGCCGTCTGATTTCAAGGTCGCATTGTACAGTGCGTGACGTAATACAACACAGTTGCATCCATACCTCTGGCTGTATTCTTCAACCATCCCTTCAGATACTACCGCAACCCGATCTGAAATACGCATAGCTTCACTAAAATATTTTTGCAGTAACTTCCGACTGAGCCGGTCGAGCCCGCATCGCCGGGCTAAATAATCCGGGGGGTCCCATATCAGTCCCAATTGTGGAATATTAAGTCTTCGTGCCAGTTCTGCCCCAAAACTTATTAATGTCACTGAATTTAATGTAATCCAGATAGCCTCTGCCCCGTGGGTTTTTCCAAAATGCACAATCTTGTCAACTATGCTGGAGATTATACGTCTAAAAATGAATCTATGATGCAAATGGCTCAAAAGTGAACCCACTCGTCCTGGAAATATCCTCCAGGCTTTTTCATCAGGAGCAAAAGCAAATTCACTGTCCCAGACGAGTTCTTCCATAGGCGGATTTGGAGCTACAGTAAATACAACCAGCTTATTTCTTGGCAACTGTGCGCACAAGTCACGGAGTATTATTTCCCCTACATTTCTATCACCCGGGGGTGTCATAGTTACTAAGAGTATCTTCTTAATATCTGCCACTGTGTTGTTGGTAATTACAATCTGCGATATAATCTGGTTATATCCTCAAAAATGTCGTCAAGGTTTTTTGTAACAGACCAATTTGGAAAATGACTCTTGAGCTTGGTTAAATCGGAAATATAACAGATATGGTCGCCAATGCGGTTATCCTCCACATAAGTATAATTCAATTTTTTACCCAAAATTTGCTCGGAACGACCAATGGCTTCAAGCACGGAAATAGAATTTTCACGACCGCCGCCAAGGTTGTAAACTTCACCACAGCGTGGGTTCAGGTAAAATTCATGTATAGCCCGGCAAACATCGTATGCATGCAGGTTGTCGCGAACCTGTTTTCCTTTGTAGCCAAAAATACGGTATTGCCGACCCTCAGCAACGGCACGCATCACATAAGCCAGAAAACCATGAAGTTCGGCTGCACTTTGCTGCGAACCGGTAAGACAGCCTCCACGATAACAAGCAGTCTTCATACCGAAATACCGTCCAAATTCCTGCACCATGATATCGGCTGCAACCTTTGATGCTCCAAAAATACTATGCTTGCAATTGTCAATGCGGCATGTCTCATCAATACCATTATAATCTTCGTATCTGGCATAATCCCAGCGGGTTTCCAGCTCCTGAAGAGGAAGTTCGTTTGGAACATCGCCGTACACCTTGTTGGTACTTATAAAGCAGAAAACCGCCTCTGGCCGGTACAATCGTGCCGCCTCCAGCAGGTTCATAGTTCCAACAGCGTTCACATCAAAATCGTCAAATGGGCGGCGGGCTGCCAGATCATGGGATGGCTGTGCTGCGGCATGAATAATCAAATCGAAAGTAATTTCATCACACAATTTAAGAATTGACTGGCGGTCTCTTATGTCAATTGTGTGATGCGTAAATTCCTTGCAGGCGACCTTTAGCCGGTTCAGATTCCAGGTTGTATCACCATCAGCACCGAAAAAATCGGAGCGCATGTTGTTGTCAACCCCATGTACTTCCCAGCCCAACTTATCAAAATAACCCGCGGCCACTGACCCTACGAGACCGCTTGAACCGGTAACCAACACACACTGCTTAGTTCTTGAAGTGGTTATGGAATTCTCCCAGAATTATGCGTAACCGTTTCGTGTAAACTAAGGACAGTCACAACATGATTGTACCATTTGTTAGACTTCTTCAAAAATAGCATCGGCAAATAAAATATGTCCATCGTCCCCGCTATGACGTCGCCAGCATCACATTTAAACCAGAAATCAAGTTCACGCATCATACAATAAATTTCATTAAAAGAGGTTGTTTCGTATAAAAACTTTCAAAATTTATTTCCACTCCAATTTCGCCTTTCCAATATTCTCAATAACCCCCTGAATGACTTTGTCTTCTATCTCATGCACGTCTATCTTTATTTTCAGTTTTTACTATCTATAAATGTACCTGATTACAAGAGCAAGGTGTTATGAGCCATCAGTTATTGAAGTTTCTTGTTTTCTTTGAAAACGCCTCCCAGAACCTCTTTGGATTTCTACCATATTTTCCCCACCAATAACGCCATGTCCTTTCAAATTGTTTATTAAAGTCTATATATTCACCAAACAACTTATAATTAACAAAAACACAATCTCTGCAAAATGCATGATGCCCGGCACTTTTAGTAATTTTATAAAAATTACCAGAATTCATTCTTTCTAAGAGTTTATTTTCCCCAAATGCATTAAATTTGGTTAATCCATTTGCATGATAAGATGTCATACAACAAAGATGGAGATCTCCATTCCAGGATAATAAGCCGGTTATACATTCTTGAAAAACACATTTGGAAGGTTTATCTATTTTAACACTCTGA
>MHZA01000158.1:1481-6914 GCA_001828595.1 Planctomycetes bacterium RIFCSPLOWO2_12_FULL_40_19 | reverse complement strand
CTTGATATATGAGTAAGATACTGGTTGTAGATGACGAGGTATGGGCATGTGATCCGATTAAGAGGTTTCTGGAAAAGAAGGGATACGATGTCACTGTGGCACACAGCGGAGAGGATGCACTGGAAAAGGTGAAGAATGAAAAACCGGATTTAATGCTTCTTGATATAAGGATGCCTGGAATGGATGGCATGGAAGCCTTGAGGCGTATAAGGGAGTTTGACAAGGATGTAGGCATCATAATGGTGACTGCCGTAAAGGACGAAGGTATGGCCAAAGATGCCATTAAGAAGGGCGCTGACGAGTATGTAACCAAGCCTATTGATCTTAATCACCTGGAGACAACGGTACTTGTTGACCTTACAATGAGGAGAAAATAATATCCTGATCAAATATCATGATAGTCAACCGCTCAATTAGCCGGGAACTTTGTGATTAAATAGTTGTGATAAGGCAAATCCAAAAATGAACTTTATTACTAAGAAATCTTTTAATTTCCCAAATCTAAAGTAAAAGATACATAAATTATGAATAAATTTTATGAGGAATTACCTTTGATCACCCTTAATGCGTCAAAGGTTGAAAGCCGTAGAAACAAAACATGTAGAATCCCAACAGAGGAGTCCATAAAACAGGATCGTGAAGATGCCGAAAAGATAATGAGTCTTGCGGGGCTTGATGACGAGGTAAGTTTAGATGACAAGATTGAACCCGAAGAAAAGCACATGATTGAAGCAATGCCTGATGATGCAAAAACTCACTCATCCAGCAAAGCGGGTATGAGTATAAATCAAGGAGGCATGAGAAAACCTCATTATACACGCCTTTTTGCTTTGGATAATAGGATGGTTTTTCAGGCAGCTTGTTGCCTGCCTTTGAGAGTTGTTGCCGCCAGTCTGGATTGTGATACCGTCTCCGGGAGAGTTTTGTACAGCGCCCACTCAGAAAGGGAAGGGGGGAAATTAGTCTATGAGTTCCGGGGGGAAGGTTCGGAATTGATTATAGACGTAAAACGCGGTGAAAGCACAAAGGCGCAACGCCTTATCTTTAAAGATATATCTGGCATCTGAATCTCAGTTAGTTAAGTAGACGCCCACGGCTAACCTTGGGTATTTATGTCTTTCTCTTTTACAAAGCATAAGCATATTATTCCTATAATAAAGAAGCCAACCAGTGACAATATGGCAATACGGGATGTTCCTGTAACCTGGCGGATAATGCCGAACACAAACGGCCCCCATATCGCTGAAAACTTTTCAAATACTGAATAAAAACCAAAGAATTCTGCAGATTCATCTGCGGGAACCATTGACCCATACAAAGACCTGCTTATGGCCTGTGAACCACCAAGAACCAACCCTACTGCCATCCCCAGAATCCAGAAATCAAGAGCGCCGGTCATAAGATATGCATAACACAAAATACCTAACCAGAGAAACAGGACAAAAATTAATATTCTTTTAGATCCGAAGGTTTTGGCAATACGGCTAAATAATAATGCGCCTCCTATTCCTATAAATTGTACCAGCAAAAGTGTGCCCATGAGGGTCTGATTCTTAAGTTCCAGTTCATCCTTTCCATATATGGCCGCCATCCTGATAACTGTTTGTATGCCGTCATTGTAAAACATAAAGGCTATCAGAAAAAGGGCCAGGTTTCTGTATTTTTTTACACTTAATATGGTATTCCATGTTTGTAAGATGCCGATTCTTAGATAGGTCCATGAATTTATCTTACCTGGATATTGTTGAGGGGAGGTCTTGCTGCTCCCGGGTTCACGCAGCCAGACAAACGTAATTATTGAAAAGCCTGCCCACCAGGTCCCTGAGAACAACAGGCTTATCCTTACGGCCAGTGTTTTTTCAATGCCAATTTTTTCGTGTGCCAGGATTAAAATCAGGCAGATTAAAAACTGCAGGCCTCCTCCCATGTATCCATAAGCGTAACCTCTGCCGGAAACCTGGTCAATCTCTCTCCTTGAAGCAATGTGAGGCAGGAAGGAATCATAAAAGATATTTGCGCTGATAAAACAGGTATTCGCAAGAAAGAAGAAAACCATCGTCATCCACACATCTCCGTCCTGGCATAAGTACAAGAGTATAGTAAAAAGGCTGCCTCCAAAACAGAAGGCCATCAGAAACTTCTTCTTTGATTCCGATATATCCGCAATTGCGCCAAGAATTGGAGCCGTTAGAAATACCAATAAAGCAGTGGTGCCGGATAGAAATGCCCATAGTGTGGTCGCATTTGTTGGTATCACAATACCAACAAATCTGAAAACCCATCCATCCGGCGGGACAATAACTGTGGCAAAGTATATGGGTAAGATGGCGGCTATAACGGTTGTTGCAAATGCAGAATTAGCCCAATCATACATATACCACGCAAAGACATTTTTTTCCTTGTCAGTTTTCATATACATACTTTCTAACCGAAAATACCATAGTTATCAAAATAAAAAATATCAAATGAAACTATTCTCTTTTATATATAATTTTCGTATAATCAAAAAATAGGAATTTCAAAGTTGTGCTTGTTACCCCTGTACCTAAATTGAGCGATTTTGCCCGCCAGAATGAGTATCCGCCCGGCCATGCCGTTCGGACGGGTCGGGTTGGTAGCCGCAGCCTTGAGTTGCATAACTTACGCAGACCCATCAAGTAATGAGAAACGTCCGCCTGGGCGAACGGCTACAATGGCATGTATACTTAAGCGGGGCAGAAAAGACGCATTTTATAAAATCCTAAAGGATTAACTCCAATTAGCCGACATACCAGGAGTTAAGTCTTTAGACTTTTATTGTATCTGTAGCGGAGGGTTTCCTGTCCCCGCCAGAACAGCCTTGTCGGGCTGGCGAAAGACAGGTCAGGCGGACCTGTCTGCGTGCACCGCACAGGCAGGCAAACCTCCACACACAACGGATTCAATGCCAATTAAACGGTCGTATAACCATCATTTTATTTTGCAGTAGTGGAGGAAAAACATAATTGGCTAAAAGAAAATGGATTCTCTTTGTGACCATAATAACTCTGGCAAGTCTTTTAGTTGTACTTGTTGCGGGTGAAATGCTCCTCAGGTTTAAACGGCGCCACATCGGGAGCAGTGACCATCTTGACTATGGTATGATTGTTTATGACAATCATCTGGGCTGGAAGTTGGCTCCTAACTGGAATGGCCGGCATAAACACTATGACTTTGATGTAAGCTACTCGACCAACTCGCATGGATTTCGTAATGATTTTAATACGAAACAGGGGCGGGCGGGGCTCGGTTATGCGTTTGTCGGTGACAGCTTTACCTTCTCCTTTGGTGTTAATGACAATGAAACTTTTATTCAACTTCTTAATTTACAAGAAAAGCATGGGAATGTTTATTTTAATTTTGGTGTGCCGGGGTACAGCACTGACCAGGAGTATTTATTAATCCGGAGAACGGTATTACATTTCTCGCCAGATGTTATCTTGTTGGTAGTTTATCTTGGCAATGATCTTTTCGATAATGAACTTCCATTCCCACTACAGGCAAATCGTGCAAAGCCATATTATGAATTAATGTCCAATGAATTGATACTGAGAAATACACCTGTACCCCCGGAGCCTAAACCTCAAGAGCAATATAAGAAGGATTTGACAAGAGTAGTTTTAGGAGAAGACGTTAAAGCAAATGGTTTAATAGCCCGTATTGTGAACCGGATTGAATTGCTACGGTTACTAAAACAAAATTTGCTTAAAGACCCGGATTATTCTAACCAATTTGAAGGCCGTTTTGAACATGCTGTCAATCTTTTCACTGCTATTGTAGAACAAATACGTGATGCGTGTATTGAAAATGAGGCCAAGTTGAGTCTTATTTTAATGCCGGGCAGGTCTTTTGTTGTACAGCCTTATTCAGTCTCAGCGCAATTCCAGAACTATCTGCGAAAAAGAATTGTGGAGAATAGCGAGGATATGAAGGTTGACGTAATCGATCTGGCAACACGCCTGCGTGAGCGTTACCAGAGAAATCCAGGCAAATGGTATTACCCAAATGAGGGGCACCTGACTGCAGAAGGGCATAGGATTGTCCTGGATATCTTATCACCTTTATTACCAAGATTGAACGTTGGCATATAACGGCAACAGACGTCTGAAAGCTTTTCACGAGATAAGAATAACTGAAAGTGTGCGATTGCTATAGAGTGAAAAGATTGTCATTCCCGCAGTTTGTTGAGCGGGAATCTAGGCCTTCAGTTTTCAGAATTTCTATTTCAACGGGAATAACAACATAGCTTAATAATCGCTCAATTTAGATAGAAATAAAAAGTTAAAGGGTATTGCTTAATATGAACAAAAGAAATTACGAAAATAAAGGCGTTGTTTCAAGCTATATTAAAATGACATTGCAGAATCCTGAAGTAATGATTCTGGTGAAACACAGGGAAAGCATCGTAGACAAACACGTACTCGATATCGGATGCGGCAGCGGCAGGACGACAGCGATTTTAAAGAATCTGAGCAGTGGTTATATCGGCCTTGATTACTCATTAGAAATGGTAGAATCATGCAGGAAAAGATTTGAAAACGTTCGGTTTATCCATGGCGATGTAAGGGAAATGAGTGAATTTGAAGACGGAGCATTTGATTATATAATGTTTTCATTCAATGGCCTTGATTCAATTAACCATGAAGGCAGGCTTAAGGGGCTGCGTGAGATACACAGGGCGCTTAAACAGGATGGGTTGTTTGTATTCTCTTCACATAATAGAAATCACCGATATGCTATTTCACGTCCAAAAATGGAATTTTCAACGACGCCGTGTAAGCAGGCCGGGAATTTGATGAAATTTTTCAAGTCTACGTGTAACCGCTTAAGGAATAAAAACCATCAGGTGTTTAATGAGCAATATGCAATCATAAATGATGTCGCACACAACTATGCCATGCTGACGTATTATATAGACAAAGAAAATCAGATATCACAACTTAAGGATGTAGGATTTGAGACTATAGAAATGTATGATACTTTCGGTAATACGCTGAACCTCTATAGTGACGATAAGGACAGTGCGTGGATATATTACGTGGCAAGAAAGATTAATCGCAAGGATGATACATAAACGTATAGTGGCGATTGCACGGTACAATATTTTTGTAAGAGGTTTCTATGACTATTGTACCTGTTCCCTGTAACACAATGTTTTTCACCTTAAATTCCTCAACCCATAAAATTTTTAATTTCCTAACCTGTTCCAATTCAGTCTAGAAATCAAGAGGGCTTTTTACGCCCAGAAATCGTTTAAAGGAGTCTAACATAACTAATATGCAATACTTTAGTTCAGCAATATAACAATTAATAGAGCATATTTATATTGCATTCCGCCTCAATTTTCAACGATTTTATGAGGTTTTTCTTTGACTATCTTGCCTTTAATTTCTACAATTCATCACGATATTGAAT
>MHZA01000158.1:398-1472 GCA_001828595.1 Planctomycetes bacterium RIFCSPLOWO2_12_FULL_40_19 | reverse complement strand
ATTGCATTCCGCCTCAATTTTCAACGATTTTATGAGGTTTTTCTTTGACTATCTTGCCTTTAATTTCTACAATTCATCACGATATTGAATAAACGTAAAAGACAATTTACCGCCGTGCTGCGCACGGCGGTAACGGCCGAGCTGAGCAAACTCGGCCGTTAGAACGCTGAGAGGAATCATGTGAGCCAGAAACATATGGACACCGATGCGGAAATGATTCAGAGTATCCTTCGGGACGTAATTGGGCTAAATGTCTCTATGATAACGCCCTCATCGGAGTACAAGTCGCCCGATCCCGATCTGCTCATCGAATTCGCTGGTGTGAGGATACTGACCGAGGTCAAGCGAAAGACTGACGACCGGCAGTTCCGCGACCTGTTGGACGGTGAGAAGGGTGCGACGCTCCAGTACTCCGGCGCAAGGACCGAAGAGCGGGTCAAGAACGCCTGGCGCCAGATCAGGGACTATCCAAACCGAAGATCCTCGGATTCCACTCTTATCTGGCTGATCGCTGGTCAACGGGACGCGACGATCCTGACGGCGAAAGCGGCGATTGCGCGGCTCTATGGGGTTGAGACCTTAGAGGGGTACACCGAAACCGACGACTACTACTCGAAACCCTGCTACTTCTTCTACGAATCGCTGTTGTTCAAGTACAATAATCTGGACGCTGTGGTTGTGCATTCCTGCGACGACGTGACTTTCTGTCTAAATCCGTACTCGTCCCGCTACGCCGCATGGAAAACCTACCCGTTCCTTTCTGCGTTCTCAGCCGTTATCGACCCGGTTGCGGAGGAGTCTATGGGAGCGGCCCTCTTTGCAGACTGCGATACGGACCGGAGAAATACGAACCAAGTTGTAGGGTACCTCCGCCAGAAGTATCAGCTCCATCGACCGACGATTACGCAATTCGTGTTGGTCAATATGCCGGTGGAACCTTGAGGCCCGATGTTCTAACAAGTGCGTGGTTCGGACGCGCTACCGCGCGCCGCACACGCTGTCGTTATACATTTTAGCGGCAAAGGAAAACAATAAATTTAGATAAGGGGTAATGTCAGTTATGAAGCAAATAGA
>MHZA01000158.1:0-371 GCA_001828595.1 Planctomycetes bacterium RIFCSPLOWO2_12_FULL_40_19 | reverse complement strand
ATAGAAAAATTAATCTTAAAAGAAACAAAAGGGCTTCCTCCTAATGCAATAAATGAAGTATTGGATTTCATTCAATTTATTAAGAAAAAAAGAGAATATATATTCAAAGATAGTTTAAGTTTAGAATTAAGCTTACTGGATAAAAGAGAATTGTCCCACTTAGAAGAAGAATTTAAAGATTACAAGGAATTATATCCACGTGAAAAATAGTTTTGTAACAGATACAATGGCTTTAATCTTAAGACTTGAAAAAAGGAAATTAAACCGAAAGGTAAAATCTATTTTTGAAAGTGCTGAGAATGAAGATGGAGAAATAATTATTCCAGCAATGGTTTTAGCAGAAGTTGGGTATTTGGCAGAAAGGGGGAAAA
>MHZA01000157.1:6889-7815 GCA_001828595.1 Planctomycetes bacterium RIFCSPLOWO2_12_FULL_40_19 | reverse complement strand
TAAACTTAACATAATCATCCTGTAACCACTTGGGATTCTTTTCTCCTAATGGTTTACCATCAACTTCGTAATACACTCTAATCTCTTTTGATATCCACTCGCCGATATTGGTGGAATGTCCGGAATAGGGTGGATTACCAAGAATTACTAAGATGGGCTGTTCTTTCTTAACCTTTCCGGCTAATCTTGATTCATCTGAAAGGGATGCCATGCCAGGAAGGCGAAATTCTGATTGATCGAGTTTCCATAAATCCGTCATTTCTAAGGAGTTGGTAAGATAGAGCTTGAACCTATCTTCCTTTTGTAGTTTATGACCAAGCTCTTCTAAAAGAAATGACATCTTCAAATGGCCTACCGCATAAGGCGCCATCATTAGTTCAAAGGCATAGAAATTCTTTAGAATGTGTTCTTTTATCAAGTCCTTCTTGCCGGCCTCTCCATATTTTGAGGTAAATTCCTGAATCGCCAATTTGCCTGCTTCTGCAAGAAATGTTAATGTTCCGGCGGAGGGATCAAGTACGGTCACTGTGCTTGTTGCAAAGCCGTCTTCTTTATCAAATCTCTGTTTTAAGATGTTATGCAGCGAGCGGACTATATATGAAACTACAGGCTCAGGAGTGTAATAAACACCCCTCTTTTCACGCTCTTTAGGGTCATATTCAGCAAGAAACGTTTCATAAAAGTGGACGATTGGGTCACGGCCTTTTCCTTCATGATAAAAATTATGAAGGATCTTTGGCACATCTGCTGCAGCCAACACGTCGGAGATGTCGTCAACAATCCATTCCATTTGAGGTGGCAAGTCACCCAGTGAGATGAATTTAAAGATTTCTCTTAAGATTCCTATTGTACGCGGGATATTATCATAGGCAAGTTTACGGTTAAAACCGTTTTCTGCACGAGTCCTTGCAGCAAAAAGGCCATAC
>MHZA01000157.1:2976-6872 GCA_001828595.1 Planctomycetes bacterium RIFCSPLOWO2_12_FULL_40_19 | reverse complement strand
TGCAGCAAAAAGGCCATACGTAATAGTCTGTGAATATAAATCCGCAAAATCATCTTTTGTAAGAGCGCCGATAAGATGGGTTTGAAATGCCTGGTAAAATCCAAGTATAAAGCCTTTATCTCTTTCGCTTTCTTCTCTTAGTTCCTCCGCTACAACTTGATCCTTTAAAAAGCGTGTTCTCTTAGCCAGTTCAATAGCAAGTGACCTTGCTGTATACGTCTTTGGAAGTGAAAAGGAAAAGAATTTATTCAGCAAATCCAAAAAATCTTCTTCCCTTTCTACCGGAGGCGCAGATTTAAGTTTGTGTATATGATATGGTCTGCCTATCAAAACTTTATCTATCAATATACCGTTTCGATAAAGCCTGAATTCAAGGAAGTTGGTCAGTATTAAATTTGGAAAGGTATGTAAATAGCGTTTTAACTGATCTGTGGTTTCTATCTGGTCTAAATATTCAACCGTTGGAGCTTTTGCTTCGATATAACCAACTATATGTTGCTTTCCATCCCATATCCTGAAATCCGGGTTGCCAGCCTCAGTTTTTTTAGGAATTGTCGTAACGTGAGTTTGTTTTCTTTTTATTGAAGTTGCATAGTTGGACAGCAACTCTTCAAGGCAGGAATAATAACTTTCCTCTCTTGCATCTCCTCTCTTTGCTACTTCAAATATTCTTCTTAAAAATGTTTTTAACATCATAAATTGCTCAATTCCGCCCTTAGATGGTTTTCTATCTCATCTACTGTATGTAATTTTCCCTTACCAATGCCCTGGCAAGTCTTTCCCTGTTCTTCCCACTCCGCATTGGTTCTCAGATTAGATTTCCAGAACGGAAATGTTTTGCATTGACGCGGCCTGGTTTCATAAATCTTACATCCATTGTCATACATGATGCAGTCTCCATTACAATGTTCCAGCAGACTGATACGGCCATTAATTATCCTTAAATATTTCTCCGCAAGCATATCCCGTGAAATATCCAGATATGCTGAGGTATCTTTTACTTCCCTTTTATTAATCCAGACAACACCCGGTTCTCCCCTGCAGCAACTACCGCATCTCTGGCATTCAAATCTTAACCCATCCTTGTACCATGGAGAATTAAGTCCTTTCTTGTGAATGTTTTCACCTGATTTTGAGTTATTCATAGTTAAAATAGTATAGAATTTTCATTTTAGAATCACAGATTTCACAGATGGCACAGATTTTCAAAATATTTTTCCTTAGTTTGTTATTTTCTCCCAAACCCTTACTATTTTTCCAACCACAGGTTATAACTTCAGTGGTTACAGCAGGCGTTCTTTTGACTAATGCGACATTAGAAACAAAATGCGTCAGGATTTCAACTGTTTTTCAAATTCTACCTCTTTCTTTATTATTTATCCAAAACTTGGTAGAATTATTGGTACAATTCTTTATTATTGTTAAAACTGAAGATTAATAAATTGATGGTGGTATAGTGAGCTTGCATGACAAACACTCTTCGTGTACACATTGCGGCATTGTTATCTCTGATAGAGAAAGCGCTATTTCCAGTGACAATGGGGATACTTTTTGTTGCTGGGGATGTGAGACGGTCTATAAAATATTAAAAAAAGAACATTTCTCATTAATCAACAAACCCTCTGCTAATCTGCCAGAATATGATTTCCTGGATAATGAGTCTTTTCTTAAAGATTATCTGGCAAACGTTGATAACAATAAAGGTATGAGGTTTTTTATTGAAGGTATTCAATGTACTGCCTGTCTCTGGATCATCGATCAAATCCCGGATTGGGTTCCTCAGGTTGAAAATGTTCATTTAAATATGAGCCAGAATACGCTGTTTGTTTCCCTGAAAGAACCCGGATACTTTGGAAAGGTTGCATCAGTTTTATCCGCCCTGGGTTATAAAGCCTATCCAATTAAGAACCTTGATGAAGCAAGGCATTTCCAGAAGAAGGAAAACCACCGGCAATTAATGAGACTGGGAATTGCCGCTGCCTGTACAGGAAACATCATGCTATTCTCTTTTTCACTCTACTCAGGGTTAAAGGGCCAGATGGCGACTGTCTTTGAATACCTGAACCTGGCTTTCTTTATACCTATGCTCATTTACTGTGCCCAACCGTTTTATAATAATTTGTGGCGGGCATTAAAAGCCAGACGTCCAAGTATAGATTTGCCTATTGTTACTGCCGTGGTCATTGGTTTTGTGCTAAGCCTGTTCAATTTAATTCAGGGTAATGGGGATTTTTATTTTGATTCGCTTTCAGTATTAATTTTTCTGCTGTTGGCAAGCAGATATTTTTTGAGCAAAACGCAGCAGATATTTATAAACAGTTCATATTTGCAGACATTTATCAGGTCGCAGGTCTGCCGGCGGTGGAATAATGAAAACCATGAATATGAAAAAGTGCCTGCAAGGCTCTTAAACGTAAATGATAAGGTCCTTGTCAAAGAGGGGGAACGTATTCCTGCGGATGGGGTTGTCGTAAGCGAATGTGCAAACATAAATCCTTCTATCCTGACAGGGGAAAGCATTCCTCAAAGGCTCTTCAAGGGTTCTGAAATCTTTGCCGGAACTCAGGTCGTTTCTGACTCTGTGGAGATTTTAGTAAAATGCACCACCGGTAACAGCCGAATCGGGCAAATATTAAAGAAGGTAGAAGATCAGATTTATAATAAGACTCCTTTGATTTCATTAACCGACAAAGCAGCTCAATATTTCAGTATTTTCATACTTGCCGTAGGGGCTGTTTTCTTTTCATTCTACATCATGATAGATCCCGGTGAAGCTGTTAAACGTACGCTTGCATTAATAATCCTGGCCTGTCCCTGTGCATTAGCCCTTGCCACTCCACTAACGCAGAGTTTATCATTGAGAAAGGCGTCAAAGAAAGGTTATTTAATAAAGAATGCCGAATCACTTGAGAAATTAAACTATGTCAAAAATGCCTTTTTTGATAAAACAGGCACCCTTACTCAAGGGAGATTTGAGTTTTTGAAATGGAAGTCACACAATTTAGAAGAATCAGGTAGTTTTTCGCCAGACCAGGAAACTATTGATGCTATATATTCAATTGAGGTTAATTCCCCGCATCCCATAGCCCGTACTCTCGTAAAGCACCTTGAAGGGCAATGTGTAAAAAAACTACCCGTTCACTCATTAACAGAGATTCCCGGATCAGGAATTTCTGGAATTGTAGATAAAAACCATTACAAAATAATATCAGAATTGCCTGACGATAATGATAAAGACGATTCTGACATTATATCCAGCCTGACATCAATATATAAGAACGGGGACGTTGTCGCATATGCATGCCTGGGAGATAAGCTGCACAACGATGCAAAACAGACTATCGACCGATTAAAAGACATGGGTATAAAGACTTATATATTATCAGGAGACAAGAGTATACCTGTCTCAAGTGTTGCCAGAAAGCTTCATATAGCAAACGATAAGATTTCCCCGAATCTTTTCCCTGAAAAAAAGAACGAAATTATTAAGAATTTCCCAAATTCCCTGATGGTTGGAGACGGCGCTAACGACTCGCTTGCCATGTCTGCCGATACAGTAAGCATTGCTGTGCAGGGAAGTGTGGAATCATGTTTAGTTGCTGCCGATATTTACGTAACAAAAGAAGGAGTTTCACCTGTGGAAGACTTAATCTTATTAAGTAAAAACACCTTTTCTGTTATAAAAAGAAATCTTGGTTTTTCATTTATTTATAATTTTGCTGGTGGATTGGCAGCGCTTTCAGGTTACATCTCGCCTTTAACTGCGGCAATACTAATGCCGTTTAGTTCTTTAACAGTTTTGTTTTCTTCTGTCCTAGGGACTAAATTCCTGAGAAGATTCAACAAATAAATTTTTTGCTTAACAATTAAATAAATTATGATATAATTTTAATTAA
>MHZA01000157.1:0-2908 GCA_001828595.1 Planctomycetes bacterium RIFCSPLOWO2_12_FULL_40_19 | reverse complement strand
GTGTCTTAGTTAACTAAATTAATAGTTATTTTAAATTTAACTTAATGCATAATACTTTAAGAAACAGGTAGTAATTCTAATGACAATTCTTTACGTTATCATACCTATTGCAATTATTTTAGTCTCGTCTTTCGTCTTTTTCTTCTTATGGGCAGTTAAAACAGAACAATTTGACGACCTTGAAACACCTGCCCACAAGATATTAATAGATGACTGGAATGACAAGTTAAAGGAAGCAAAAATTTGAAACCGACTCGAAATTATGGGAAAGGAACAGGAAAATGAGCGCTTCGAATAATAGCAACTCCGGACTCGTTCAGGTTAAATATAATGACGAGATTGTCAGGATGTTCACCCTGGCAACCATAATCTGGGCTACAGTAGCTTTTTCAATAGGGGTAATTATCGCTGCTCAAATGGCAATCTGGCAACTCAACCTTAATACAAGTTGGTTAACATTTGGTCGTCTAAGACCATTACACACTAACGTTAATCTCTTTGCATTTGCGGGAAATGCTATCTTTGCGGGGATTTATCATTCCACACAAAGACTTTTGAAGACAAGACTGTTTTCAGATAGTTTAAGCAAACTTCATTTCTGGGGATGGCAGTTCATTATTGTATTAGCTGTAATTACCATACCTCTTGGTTTATCACAGGGTAAAGAGTATGCAGAACTGGAGTGGCCTATCGACATTGCTGTTGTGCTGATTTGGGTTATATTCGCCATCAATTTCTTTGGCACATTATTGAAGCGCAATGAAAAGCATATGTACGTTTCTATCTGGTTTTACATAGCGACAATTGTCACGGTAGCGCTCCTGTATATTGTAAATGCGATAAGTTTGCCAATCAGTTTCTTCAAAAGTTACATAGTTTTTGCCGGTATCCAGGATGCTCTCGTTCAATGGTGGTATGGGCATAATGCAGTGGCTTTCTTTCTCACCACGCCATTCCTGGGCTTGATGTACTATTATATGCCAAAGGCTGCAAACAGGCCCATCTATAGCTATAGACTCTCGGTACTGCATTTCTGGTCTCTCATTTTCCTCTACATCTGGGCTGGTCCCCATCACCTCTTAAACACAGCTTTACCTGAATGGCTTCAAACAATGGGTATAGTGTTCAGCATAATGCTTTGGGCTCCGAGTTGGGGAGGAGCCGTTAACGGTATTCTAACACTGCGTGGCGCATGGAATTTATTGAGAACAGAGCCTATCATAAAATTTCTGGTTGCGGCCATAACATTTTATGCAATGGCAACTTTTGAGGGGCCTCTTTTATCGGTAAAGGCTGTAAACGCTCTGGGACATTACACTGATTGGATTGTCGGTCATGTACATTTAGGAACATTAGGCTGGAATGGTTTTCTGACTTTTGGGATAATATATTTTATTGTCCCCAAATTATGGAAGACGGAATTATACAGCAAAAAACTGGCAGACATACATTTCTGGATAGGTATCCTGGGTATACTTTTTTACTACGTCTCCATGCTGACTGCCGGAATTACCCAGGGTTTAATGTGGAGAGCCGTAAATGCAAATGGCAACCTTGTTTATCCTGATTTCATTGAAACGGTAATTCGCATAGTACCTCTCTTTTTCTTTCGTGCAATAGGGGGTGTATTGTTTCTGGCCGGCTTCGTTCTCTTAATCTATAACGTTTACAAAACTATCAAACAAGCGCCAAAAGATTTAGCAGATGAAACTGTTCAAGTTAAAGGAGCATCTTCTGCAGTCAATCATTCTGAACGGGGACACAGAAGGCTTGAAGGGATGGCTGTTGCTTTTACCATATTAGCCCTTATTGCGATTTTGGCTGGTTCTATAATAGAAGTTGTGCCAACTCTTTCTATTAATAAATACGTTAAAACTGAAAACAAAGTGGAACCGTTTACACCATTAGAACTGGCAGGAAGAGACATATACGTCAAGGAAGGTTGTTATACCTGCCATTCCCAGATGATTCGGTCAATACATTCTGAAGAGTTGAGATATGGTGCCGTATCAACAATCGAAGAATCCATGTACGACCGGCCGTTTCAGTGGGGGTCTAAACGTACCGGCCCTGATTTAGCGCGATTAGGAAAGAAATATCCTGATCTCTGGCACTATATGCACATGGAGAATCCGAGAGCTGTTATAAAAGAATCGATTATGCCCGCTTACCCCTGGTTAATCTCATCAAAAATTGATTTTAATCGTTTGGAAAAGACAGTATCGCTTTTCAAGAAGATGGGAGTTCCTTATTCAGATAAAGACGTATCTGATGCGGGTATCTCAGCAAAAACACAAGCGCTGGGAATTGCAGCAAGATTAAAAGATCAGGGAGTGAAAGGAGACATGTCGGACAAGAAAATTGTAGCATTGATCGCATATCTCCAGGCCCTCGGGCAAAAAGGAGCGCAGTAATAATATGAAACAACAGGCATTAGCCTATTTCACCGATATTTACTTAATTGCAATTGCATTCTTTCTGTTTTTATCCGTATTTGTTGGTTACATTTTCTGGGTTTATAGAAAAGGTTCGAAAAAACATTATGACTATTTATCTCTATTGCCACTTCATGAGGAGAACCGGACATGAGTGAAGATAAAACCCGGCTAAATGACGATAACATGATAGAGGGTTACGAATATGATGGTATCACTGAACTTGATAACCCTTGTCCTGACTGGTTAATGTATATTTTTTATTTTACTGTTTTACTGACCGTCTTTTTCCTGGGTTATCATTTTGGAAGCAATAGCAAAAATAAGATACTGGAATTATACGTGAAAAAATTGAAAGTTGCTCAAGCGCAGCAAACAACTACGGTTGTAGAACAGGTACCGGGAATCAGTGAAAGTGAACTTGTTGCGCTATTACAGGAGCCTGCTCAGTTAACAAGTGGTGAGGAAATCTT
>MHZA01000156.1 GCA_001828595.1 Planctomycetes bacterium RIFCSPLOWO2_12_FULL_40_19 | reverse complement strand
CCTGCCCGAATAGGTACAGGCGGGTACGCCCCTACATTATTGTTACAAGATCGAAATTCCTATACTAATAAATTAGGTTGGGTTTTAAAAGACAAAAAACCCAACGACTTTTTACGCTATTATGGAGTGCATTGACCCCGCCCAAACAACTGGCGGGCAGGCGCGTCAATGCCGCCATACCAAAAGTCGTGCCTCTCCGCCAGAAGGCGATCGCCTGATGCATGACAATACGCCCCTGCTTATTAGTTTTGTAATAACTTTCTGAAAAATTATGAAGAAATCAATAACTGCCCGCGGCATCAGGGTTCATAATCTGAAGAATATCAATATAGAGATCCCGTTACGTAAACTGGTCGTAATAACCGGCGTCAGTGGTTCAGGTAAATCAAGCCTGGCCTTTGATACCCTGTATGCTGAGGGCCAGAGGAGATATGTGCAATCCTTTTCTGCTTATGCCCGACAATTCCTGGAAAGGATGGACAAGCCGGATGTAGACCATATAGATGGTATACCGCCTGCGATTGCAATCGAGCAAAAGAATCCTGTAAAGAACCGACGTTCCACTGTTGGAACTGCGACCGAAATAAATGATTATCTCCGGCTCCTCTTTGCGCGCATAGGCAAGACTTACTGCACAAAATGCGGAGAAATCGTCCAAAACGATACAATATTCCAAATCTCTGATTACATACTATCACTTCCGGAAAACACCAAATTTCTTATTACGTTTCCAATTGCAATCAGTAATAAAATCTCCAGCAACATGCAGGTTTCAGCCTTAATGGAACGAGGCATAATCAGAATCCTTTCAGACCATAATATAATAGACATCTCGTCTACACAGAAAGAGTTTGATATACGCAAGTATAAGTCAGTTGCGGGAATAGTAGACAGATTAGTAGTGGGGAAAAAGATTAAAAGCCGTCTTATAGATAGTCTTGAAACAGCTTATAGACTGGGTTTTGGATATTTAAGCATTCTTATCGTGACGGGTGAGATTGAGGAAAACCATACCATTGGATCAAATTCTTTTACAAAGAGACTTGCTGGAAAAAAGCTTAAGGCTGTCTTAATAAATGATTCTGAATGGTTTGAAGTATCGTACAGTAGTCACTTCTGTTGCAACAATTGTAATATAGAGTATAAAACTCCCACTCACCATCTGTTTTCCTTTAATAATCCCCTGGGGGCGTGTCAGAAATGTCAGGGATTCGGCCACACCATCGAAATAGACATGAACCTCGTTGTGCCTGACAAAACAAAAACCATTAATGAGGGTGCAATAGCTCCCTGGAGTTCACCAGCCTATTGTGGACTGCTTGAAGAATTACAGGCCGCAGCGCCGGATTACAATATTCCTCTTGATATACCATTCCATAAATTAACGAAAGACCAGTTAAAGTTAATCGAAGAAGGAACAAATGGCTTCACGGGTATTAACGAATTCTTCGACTGGCTGGAGGAAAAGAAATATAAGATGCACGTCAGGGTGTTACTCAGCAAATATCGCTGCTATACCGTATGCTCTGAGTGTAAGGGTACCAGACTGAATCAATCCGCTCATAATGTGAGAATAAACCAATCCAATATATCAGACGTATGCAGTATGTCTATTGACGAAGCATACGGTTTCTTTGAGAAAATAAATCTCTCAAAATATGAAGAGGAAGTCGCCAGGCTACTGCTACTGGAGATAAGGAGAAGACTTGGCTACATGGTTAAGGTTGGATTGGGGTATTTGACACTGGACAGAATGACAAGGACATTATCTGGTGGAGAGGCGCAGAGAGTAAATCTGACTACGTCACTAGGCTCTTCCCTCGTTAATACATTATATATTCTGGATGAACCAAGCATTGGGCTGCACCCAAGAGATACTAAACGCCTGATCGATATACTGGCGAGACTTCGAGACATAGGAAATACGGTCATAGTAGTAGAACATGACAGAGATATGATTAAGTCGGCTGATTATATCATAGACCTTGGGCCGGCAGCCGGTGAAAACGGTGGTAATGTTGTTTACGCCGGAAACGCTGATAAAATACCCTCTAAGAATTGCTCCTTAACAGGACAATACCTGAAGGGTGAAAAGCAGATTGAACTGCCTTTGGCCAGAAGAAAAATCACACAAAATCACATTGAAATTACAGGAGCATCAGAAAACAACCTGAAAAATATTAACGTGCAATTTCCCCTCAAGGCATTTACCTGTGTAACCGGAGTATCAGGTTCCGGTAAAAGCACACTGATCCAGGATACACTGTACGGCGCCCTTAAAAGAAGGATTGGAGTCTATAATGGCTTTATAGGAAACTATAAAGACCTGAACGTCAACGGTCACATAGACGACGTAATCATGATAGACCAATCACCTATTGGCAGGACGCCCAGGTCAAACCCGGTTACCTATGTAAAGGTATTCGATTTTATAAGGAAGATATTCGCTTCCACCAGGGAGGCCAGATTACACAATTATACTCAAAGCTCTTTTTCTTTTAACGTTAAAGGCGGCAGGTGTGATTATTGTGAAGGCTGCGGTTATATAAAGGTGGATATGCAGTTCCTTGCTGATGTATACGTAACTTGTGATCAATGCCATGGCAAGCGTTTCAGGAAAGATGTTCTGGAAGTCTGTTACAAAGACAAAAACATTCATGAAGTCTTAGAAATGACCGTAAGTGAGGCAATGGAATTCTTTTCTATGCGAAGCAAACACGCACCAACATCAGAAATGCATAGCGGTTTATCTAAAGCTTCATCACACATTAAAAAAGGCCTGAAATATCTTGAAGACACAGGCTTGGGATACCTGAGATTGGGACAACCGGCGACAACACTCTCAGGAGGCGAAGCGCAGCGATTGAAACTGGCAACTTATATGACAAGAGGAAAAAGTGAAGAGATACTCTTCATATTTGACGAACCTACAACAGGCCTGCATTTTGACGATATAAGAAAGCTGCTTGACTGTTTCCAGAGGTTAATAAATAACGGACACACCGTAATTGTTATTGAGCATAATCTTGAAGTTTTAAAATGCGCAGACCATATAATCGATCTTGGGCCGGAAGGTGGCAAAGAAGGTGGATACGTATTAGGCTGCGGCACACCGGAACAGATTACTAAATTAAAGAAGTCATATACAGGAAAATATCTTAAAGGATATCTGTAACCTAGATTAAGCAATTTTGCCCGCCAGAATGAGTACCCGCCCGGCCATGAGACTGTGTCGTAATATGAATTTGGGAAATTTATTCCCCACATTTACAATGAAATTATCACAATACAGATTCTCATTACCCACTTCATTGTTTTGTGTGCGGGTAATTAGGGATTGCGCCCCACCAAGATTAATTACGACACAGTCTCCATGCCGTTCGCCAGCCCGACAAATCCGTTCTGGCGGGGACGGGTCAGGCTGGTAGCCGCCAGCCCGGGCGGACGGGCGAGACCTTAACTGTTCGGCAGTTCTACTGCCGAACATAAAGATATTAAAGTTCTACTCTATGTCTGTCCGACTGTTCTACAGTCGGACAGTATCGAACCTCCCCAGACACGGCAACCCTGAACCTTTGAATCCGCTAACAGTGCAGAATTCTTTTGCAACAACTTTAGCTTACTTTAAACTTCCTGCCCGAACTGATTGGCAGGCGGGCAGGCACTTTAAACTTCTTACGACAAATCCAGCATCTTCTGAATAGCCGCCAAGGCCTTTTTCGCTATCTCATCCGGCACTGTAACGACATACTGAAGGTCCTCCAGCGACCACAGCACTTTCTCAAGTGTATTTAATTTCATATTGGGGCAATCCGACAAAGGCGTAACAGGCATAAAGGTCTTATCAGGATATTCTTTCTTCAACCTGTGCAATATTCCTGTCTCAGTCCCGATGATGAATTCCTTTGCGCTGCTGCTGCCTGCATATTTTAAAATACCGGTGGTGCTTGCAACATGGTCTGCCAGGGCGATCACATCAGGCGTACACTCAGGATGCACTACTACCTCTGCCTCCGGGTGTTCTGATTTCATTTTGACTATCTGCTCAGCAAGTATCCTGTGATGAGTCGGACAATAACCCTCCCAGTAAATCATCTCTCGGTTCAGGCATGATGAAACATAAGCGCCAAGGCTCTTATCAGGGATAAATAATATCTCCTCATCTTCAGGGATGGATGATACTATCTTCACCGCGTTTGATGATGTACAGCAAATATCACTTTCAGCCTTAACGGCAGCCGTGGTATTTACGTAACACACTACCCTGGCATTTGGATAAAGTTTCTTCTTCTCTCTTAATTCCCTTTCAGTGATCATTGAAGCCATCGGGCATCCTGCATGTTCATCCGGCATGATAACGGTCTTACCAGGACACAATATCGCAGCCGTCTCCGCCATGAAATGAACGCCACAAAAGACTATTAAATCTGCATCCGCCTTTGCCGCCTGCTGAGACAAGCCCAGGGAGTCTCCAACAAAATCTGCAACGTCCTGTACCTCACCACGCTGATAATTATGCGCCAGGATAATGGCATTATGCCTCTTCTTTAGCTCAGAAATCTTTTCAACAATAGGATCAGACACTAACTTATTATACCCCTTCTTTAAGAATGGCAGTTCAAATTAGTACAAAAGATTAATATCTATTATCATTTAAAATCTTTATTTTACAACATTTTTTTCACGTATCACCTGCACACCATGCCAACTTATGCTTACAGAATATTTGGCAATATACTCTTTCTGGCAACGCTCAAAACAGGCCAGGCATGAATGCCGTAAAACATGATAGAAATGTATAACTGTATTTGAATTTCACTCTTAGATTAAATCCTTGAAATGCCGGTCATGTGTGATTAAACTAAACAGACGAAAGGTGCGTAAATGGGTTCAAGATTAACAGGTTAGCGCCCTATGGGCGGATTACAAAAATTAAAAATGGAAATTTCTCACATTGAATTAGGCCTTCGGCGACTTTGCTGCTAACATGCGTGGTGGCATGGACAAACTTTGTTTGTCCGTGTTTTCAGCGTACCCGCCTGTCCGAACGGCATTGCCGGGCGGGCAGGCGGGTAGCCTTCCATGTCCACTAAGAAGATATG
>MHZA01000155.1 GCA_001828595.1 Planctomycetes bacterium RIFCSPLOWO2_12_FULL_40_19 | reverse complement strand
ACTGTGATTTCTGCAGTGTGCCAACCTTTCAGGGAAAGAAATACAGAGAGAGGCCATACGAAGACGTTCTTGATGAGATGGAGGCAACCGATTACAGGGGGCTTATGTTTGCAGAAGATAATTTTTATGGCCACAGTAAGAACTCTGCCAAAAGGGCAAAAGCACTCTTTCGTGGTATGATAGAAAGAGGCATCGAAAAAGACTGGCTTGGATTTACCGCACTCAATATATCACAGGATGCAGAGGCTCTTGATCTGATGGCTAAGAGCGGAAACTTTGGATTTCTTTGCGGAATAGAATCGACAAATGAGGCCGTTCTGGAGAAGATGAATAAAACGACAAATTTAAGGCTTGGAGCGGACAATTATTATGACTGCATTCAGAAGATTCACGATCATGGTCTTGTTGTCTGGGGATCAATAGTCCTTGGAGCAGATGGAGATGATAAAGATTCATTCAAAAGGATGACAGAATTTGTATTGGAAAACAACATTGATGTCCTTACTTTTGGTATCAACTGTCCGTTTCCGGTGACTGCGCTTTATCACAGGTTGGATTCTGAAAAGAGGATTTTCCGTAAGAATTTTCCTGAAGACTGGAAATATTATGATACTGCGCATGTGGTTCATAGACTTGTTGATATGACATTAGAGAATTTCATTGACGGTATGCAATACATGTATGACCATCTTTATGCCGGTGATAACCTGAGAATGCGCTTTAGAAAATCACTTAACACTATTGGCAGCACAAGGCACGGCAAGCGCAACGCCATGTTTGGCTTCAGGGTTGGTTCTGACTGGATACAGGTATTTGAGCAGGTACTGGAAAATCTGCATAAATTATACGATTCAGGAGATTATTACCAGGACTGGTATAAGAGTAGCGCCGTAACCGTACCGTCAGAAAATGGTGTTGCGGTTAGTTAAGGCTTTCCTGACATTACACCTCTGTGGCTATAAACCGGCAACACGTAACCTGAAACGTTAAACTATTTGTGGCAGTTGTAAATGTTCATTTCTAAGGATCGCGCTTCCATTTGTCAATCATTCTTATTTTTAATGTAGAATTTGATATTAAAAAGTTTATAAGACTACGTATTTATTTAGTAAAAGGAAGGTGAAATAATGTTAAATAGTTTCAAAAGATTGATAATCCCGACGACAGCTTTGTTTGTTGTATTAAATTTTACAACCGGCGTGCTTATTAAGGTACAGGCAGCAGATTATATTAAAAAACCATCGGAAACCCATCATCAGTCATTTGAGCCGTATGAAAATCCAATCGTTATTCCAGAACCAAGACCTAAAGGTGTTACTGTAAGGGTAAAAGAGGTAACGACATACGAAGTCGTTGTTGACGAACAAAAAGTAGCATCAAATTCTGTCACAATGGATGATCTTGAGCTTACAGAGGTAACAGACAAGAAGAAAATCAACTTCCATCAGGTAGACTGTTACTTTTATGCAAAGGTAAAGCAGACACAGGAAAGAACTACAGACTTTGTATCAAGTACGAGATGGAGAGAGGGTGAACAATATTGGCTGTCAGATGGTGGAAAATATGTAGAGTGGGAACCATGGTCAGAATGGTATACCGGCAGGAAATGGTAATTTACTTAGCCAGATGGTAATGCGTCTGGCAGGGATATGTGGCAGATATGTACTACGCTTGCATGAAAGATATAGCCACGCGCAGTAGTAGTATATGCCGTTTTGTCCACGTGGCATTGGGTTTATGTTCAGGAAGTGTATCAGCTAAAACCTGGCAAGCTATTTAAGTAGCATACATTCAGGCAGATGACAAGTCAATCAACCAGGATTACTACTGATCTACAACCTATTTCACTCTTGTTTTGTATAATTCAAAGGACTCAAGGTTTTTTGCCAATGGATTGATATTTCTGTCTGCATACATTAAAGTCATTACCCTGGTCATACCCTGATGTGTCATCAAGTTAAACAACTCAAGCGCTACCTCAACATCACCATTTAACCACACCATCTTTTTATGTGTTTCGTCTTCTTCAACTACATCCGGTTCGCCATTTCCTTCTATGAAGATCGCTTCAGTTTTCTTAATGTCTTCTTCAGCAAATTTCAGTGTATAGTTGCTCCATTTGCTGATTATGGCAAGTTTATATAGTTTATCGTCATAAAAAAAGAAGGTAAATTGTCCTCCTCCAGAGTCCCTTGCAAGCATGGTCACCTTTTTGTTTACCATTGGATCAAATTCGAATTTGTCAGGAGCAGGAAACAATTCCTGTACCTGGGCCACGCTTAATCCAAACTCTATAGGCTGAACTGTCTTTTTTGCTTCTGTGACGGTTGTATCCTCATGCTTGTAACCAAGCATTGATTTAAGTACCTGAAGTTCTTTATGAAGTTCATCATCAGCCGCTTCGGTTTCAGGTGACTGTTTCTCTGTAACAATTTTTTCTGTAGTGGTACAGTTTTGGATAATTATTAATGTGAAAATTGCTAACACAATTAGCCATTTGTTATTCATATAATTTTCTCCACGTTTAATCGAATTGATGAGAGTAGTAGGATAGGTTGAAATGACTGCCTGTTGTCGCTATTCCTCTATGGTACATCTATATTATCAAAGATGTTTTGTATGATCTTTTCAGAGGTCATTTCTTCTGCTTCCGCTTCATAAGTGATGATTACCCGATGTCGCAGGACGTCCATTCCTATGGATTTTACATCCTGAGGGGTGACGTAACCCCTGCCTTTAAGAAAAGCATACGCCTTAGATGCAATAGTTAGATAAATGGTAGCTCTGGGAGAGGCACCGTATTCAATATACTCGTCCAGGTCAAGATTGTATTTTCCAGGTTCCCTGGTTGCTATTACCAGGTCCACTATATAATCTTTTATTTTGTCATCAATGTAAATCTGATCGACTACCGAACGTAAACGTTTTATATCACCGGAAGATAGCACCGAATTTATTTTTATGTTTGTTTCTGTGTATGCCATTCTTTCCAGGATTTCACGTTCTTCAACTTTACCGGGATAATCTATATTTAATTTTAACATAAATCTATCTACCTGTGCCTCTGGTAAAGGGTATGTGCCCTCCTGCTCGATGGGATTCTGAGTAGCTAGTACGAGAAATGGTTCGTCAAGTTTAAATGTCTCATCACCAATCGTTACCTGTCTTTCCTGCATAGACTCCAGAAGTGCGCTTTGAACTTTCGCTGGCGCTCTGTTTATTTCGTCGGCAAGAATAATGTTTGAGAAGATAGGGCCTTTTTTTGTGGTAAATTCGCCACTACGAGGGTTGTAAATAAGTGTTCCTATCAAATCTGCCGGCAGGAGGTCGGGTGTAAATTGAATCCTCTGGTACTTTACTTGAATTGCTTTTGCCAAGGACATAACAGAAAGCGTTTTTGCTAATCCCGGGACACCTTCCAACAGGATATGGCCATTTGCCAGGATGCCGATTAAGAGCCTTTCTATCAGATGTTTTTGCCCTACAATCACCTTCCCCATTTCATCAATCAAACTAGAAAGAACCCTGCTCTCTTCTTTGATGATGTCCGTAATATTCTTAATATCTTTTGATTCCATAATAAGATTGTGAGAAAAGATACATCTTCACAAATATGTTAATGAGGCAAGTTGTCCACCAAATTAATATTTATTTGCAAATGATACGTTGGACGATGCCCATCCTGCTTTTGAGCACACGTTTTATGCAATCTTGAAATTCCGGTACAAGTACTTACGGGGCTGTAAGTCTTATGTGGTTTGAAGTATTTTATAAGCAGGTGCGACGTTTCAGGAATCCAACGGATTTAGTTATTGAAAAGTTATTTCCTCTGTGAATCGGTGGCTAAAATTTTTCCTTTTACTGAATTTCAGAAGACGCGCTTTCCTCTATAATATCGTCTATCTTCTTTCTGTGTACCAGGTAGACGAAGTTTGTGGCCTTGCTCATAACAAAATAATTAGACCCTTCTTCTTTACCTACCAGTAATGAGTCTTCGCCATCGTCAGAACTTACGGTAACGATACATTGTGGGTTATCAAGTTCAAATTTCGACAAATCTTTGTTTGAGTACTGGACAATAGACACCGCCTCCAAGGAATTTATTGCCGATATGATACGGTCTGCAAAATTCCCTTTTAATGATTTACTTTCCGGCAGAATCATTACCCACTTGTTATCACTATTTTTCTGAAAAGACGATTCACCTTCTGTATGCTTTATCGTTAATGACTTTGTTTTTGAAGAGTCAAGTTTAAACAGTGTCTTTGTTACAAGTTCAACATTGTAATCCCGGACATCAGGCCAGCCTATCTGAAAAATTATATCTTTGTCAGCAAACTTTGCATAGTAACCTGATTTATCATTCTCGGGTTCTAATCTATTTCCGACCAGGAGTGTCTTAGTTACCATTTCCTTTGGCCTGGTTAAGTCGCCTTTTTCACTGATGGCCTCATCATCACCTTCAGCGCTGCCATATTTTTCATATGTTACAGATACTTTCATAAAGGGTTTGTAAAGCCCATACATACCAAGGTCTTCTGCGGAAAGGGCAATGATCTTGCTAGCCGTTAAAAATGATAAGTTCCAGACTACCTGATTTACGGAATTTATATCAGCTTCCATATTAACAGGGCTGGTCAGATTCCATTTTAGGACAGGGGCCTCTTCATTCCTCTTACATACGAATGTTTCTCCATCCCTGCTGATAACTATTTCCTGTGCATTTTCTTTAGGAAATTCCAGAACCACTTTGTCCCTGAAAGCGATAAATCCGCTTGCAGCAACGTCATAGAACTTTTCTGCAGGCACAGAATAAACAGCATTCTCTCCATCTTTCCTTACATAACACAACCCGCCATCTGCATCGGAATTCCCGATCATAAACTTTACAGTTTCACCTTCTCCAATCTTTCTAAATACAGAAACTTCTACATATGAATCACCTAACCCATATTTATCAAAGTTTTCCCCACTATCGTCAACATATTGCTGGATCTGTAAATCCTTAATTTTTTCTACGAATTCTCTGACCGTGTCGCTGTCTGCCAGGATTTCAGATGGTGATGTAATCATCCAATCATACTGTTTGGTCTTTACCATAGTTAAGGTAGTATCTGGATATTTTAGTTCAACCTTTTCTATCCCGTAAGTACCTATTGAATCAAATCTCAACAACAGCTTGTCTCGCAGGTCATTTGCTTCCAGATCAAGGTCGCTAAGGACAACATCGTGTACAAAAAAAATAGAGCTTTCGTCGTTACGTTTTGCATAAACCCTGTCATCCAGACTGTGTCCTAAAAATAGACTTTGCACATCGCCTCCTGTAGAACCAATACTTATAGTAAGTCTGGGTTTGTCCAGGCCGTGTTTGACTATGTCTTCTTCGTTATCTGACACGAAATCAGCTTTAGCAATCTTCAAATTTCTCAATTCATTAAGAATGTCTTTGATTCTATCAGCATCACCACGGTCTGAGACAGGTTGTGTCACCCACCAGTGTTGATCAGCCCTGGAACACACTATGGGCTCTTTCGGGCCGCTCTGGATTCTAAGTCTTTCTACCGCATCTTCGTCAAATTCAAATGCCCATTTATTTCTTAAGTCATTTATATCCTTGTTGATTTTTTCAAGAAAATTCGCCGCTACTACAAGAACGTCTTTGCTCCCTTCTATGTTTATGTAGACAGTGTTTTGTCCAGCAGCTAACCTGTCGCCTATATTAATGGTATATTTAGATTCAGCGCCTGTTGCTTCCTTAGTTCCTTTTAGAATTGAACTCTTTATCATCCAGAGGTTGACAACAATTTGTGGTTTGTCAAGGCCGTAATCTTTCAGATTGAAGTTTTCGGTTTCGCTTTCGTTAAGAGTGCCGACTTTTCTTAGAAATTCAAATTGAGAGAGAATGTCTTTTACTTCAGCTTTGTCTGCTCTTAACTGCAAAGGTTGCAACATCCTCCATCGCACGTTGTCAGCGCTCTCCAGGATAATTGTGTCCTTCTTCTTTTTTAACTCAATTTTATTGATTTGTCCTACTTTATAGTCCGGCAAGACCATTTGTTGTCTTTGCACCCATTCATCTGTCCTGTATTGTTTCCTGTCATACAGGAATATGTATGCGGCTCCTATGGCGGCAATTATTAAGAGTATTATGGTTGTTCTAAACTTCATAATTTTTTATAGGTTAATCTTGGCTTAGTTCTGTAAATATGTTGATCCTGTCTAAGTTCAGCCTCGGATTATCTTCTTCTTCTCCACCAGACAAAACCACCAATTATAATACCAATAGATGGTAGTCCGGCAATAGATAACCAGAAAATAACAGTTAGTTCTGCGGGTTTAATAATAGCCCTTCTGACGTCGGGAGCTTTAGGTGATATACCCAGCTCTTTTTCCCTGCGAGCCAGCCAGCTTACGGAATTTAAGACAAGGTCCTGATTCCCGGGGTTATCAGAAAATGCATTTGCGGCAAAATCAGTATCACCGAATACCACAATACGCGAACCCTTTTTCCCTATACCTTCGAACGCCTTTGTAGCATGTGGCGGGGTTGTGACATCTGTAATTGGAGTTGACTCTGGCTCTCTCAGCTCTGCTGCTATTGCTAAAGTAATAGGAGAAGCAATATCTGCATCCTCATCATATTTTGGCCTGTTTTTCCCGGCTATTTCAGTTTCACCCCAACTGCTGTCAGGGGCACGCACAATAGCTTTTGCAGAGAAAGCCATTGTATCATTTAATGGGGCGACACTGACTACGCTTGACCCATAAAATACTGTTGTTAGCTTTTCAATGTCTTTTGTTATTTCATGTTCCAGATACTTATCATCGCTGATATATATCTCAACAACAGTTTGCATACCGTAAAGGGGCATGTTTACTTTGTTGTATACAACTGCATCATCTCTTACAATTATACCGTATTCTCCAAGCAATGCCTTTAAGCCGGACGGTTTATTAGCGCCCACAACAGGTTCGAGCATTACCAGTAATTTTCCTTCTTTAAGCTCGCCCTTCTCATCCAATAATCTTGCTGACGTTCCGATGTAGTTACGAATGTAGTTTGTTTCTTCTGTAGAAAAAGCTTTTGTAGGTCCGGCAATGAAGAGTATATCGCAATTTTCAGGAACCCGCTTCTTTTCTAATAAATCAAGTGGTATGATATTATAATTAGCACGTTTTATCGAATTTGCCAGATTCCCCAGACCTGCACGTTCAAAATCTCCAAAATCTCTTTCCCCATGTCCTTTGAGAAAATAAACGGTTGTCTGTTTTTCCTGTGTAACGTTTAATATTGCAGATGTAAAAACTTCTTCGCCCTTGAACTTAAAAGGAAACTCCCTTTCGATCACCTCTGACTGCTGTACGTGTTTGCTTTTATCTCCGCATTTAAAGATTATTGAATTTAACTGCAATTGTTCCAGGTCCATCTTGAGCTTTTCTGCCAGCTCTGTTATTTTAGTACGATCTGTCAGTGGATTTAAGAGGGTAACCTTTATCTTGTCTGTTACATATTTATACTCTTCAAGTATATCTATAATCTGCCCGTAGAAACGATAGTCCTGGTTTTGTACCAGAAGTGAAGTTATAAAAACCGGCTGGTCAAGGCTTTTCAGGATTTTCTTTGTCTTGGCGGACAATGTATATCTTCCGGATGCAGTAAGGTCAAAACGGTAATAATGCCTGTCATTTATATAGCTGACAAAGACAAAGATGGCTACAGCGATAAGTATCATAAAAATGACATTAGCGCCAATTAGAGTTTTTGTCTTTCGCATGTCCTGTGATTGCACTGCTGTTTTTACTTCTTCATTCAATAATTTTTCTACCTCCATTTTCTACTTTCAACATTTCTTACCGTAATAAATAAAAGTAATGTCGAAAAGCTTAGATAGTATATTACATCCCTTGTATCAACAATGCCTTTTGTAAAAGACTCCCAATGATCAAAAGTCCCTGCATATCTGAGAGTCTCGTAAAACCAGCCTTCACCGTATGTACTTAAAAACCCAACTACCCAGAGTATTATCAACGAAACTATCCCGATTACGGCGGCAACAACCTGATTTTTTGTGAATGATGATATCAGTAAGCCGACAGAAACAAATAGACCTCCCATAAGTATAAGGCCTATGTAACTGGAGAAGATTGGACCGAAGTCAGGATTTCCAAAAATGGTCAGGAACAAGACAAATATCCATGTCGGTAAGATCATCACAATATACAAGCTCAGGGCTGCAAGAAATTTGCCAAAAACCACATCAAAATCCGTAACCGGCGAAGTCATCAGGGTCTCAATCGTTCCGGATTTAGTTTCTTCTGCAAAGAGTTTCATAGTAATTACTGGTGTGAGCAGCAGGAGGAAAAACTGGATTGAATCAAGGCTGCCTTTCAGCGATGCTTCCTGCCAGAATTGTAAATTACCGGCAAAGAAAAATCCTGAGGCTATAAGAAAAACAGATATTACTACATACGCTATAGGTGAATAGAAGTAGGATTTGATCTCTCGTTGATAAATAGTAGATACGTTACGCATTGTCGTCTGAGACTTCCTCCGTTTCCTTGGTGGTTATTTGATGAAAGATTTCTTCTAATGTAATGGTATGTCGCTTCATTTCGCGCAGTATATAATTATCTTTTACAATGCACTTAAATACAGCTTCTCTGATATCCCCTTCTCCAGAACCTTCGACATAAAACTCATTAGCATCTCCCTTTTCTTTCCATGTTACTGAACGTACACCGTCTATGCCGGACAAACTGTTCTTTATCTTTTCTCCATCACCCTTTATCTCTAAAACTACGTTTAAACCGGTTTTTAACTGTTTCATGAGGTTTGCCGGTGTATCCATTGCCACTATCTTCCCCTTGTCAATTATCATGATTCTGTCACAAACCATTTCAACTTCAGGGAGAATGTGCGTTGACAGCAAAACAGTATGTTTCTGACCTAAATCTTTAATTACCTGTCTGATCAGCATGATTTGGTTAGGATCAAGTCCAATGGTGGGTTCATCGAGGATCAGGATTTTTGGATCATGTATTAAGGTATCAGCAAGGCCCACCCTCTGTCTGTATCCTTTTGACAAGGTGCCTGTAATCTGATTTTGAACATCTTTTATTCCGGTTATGTCGAGACAATAATCTATTCTCTTTTTTCTTTCCCTTCTGGGTATATTTTTAAGTTTGGCGCGGAACATCAGATACTCATTTACCCTCATATCCAGATAAAGCGGAACATTCTCAGGTAAATATCCAATCTGCTGGCGTACATTCAATGAATCATTAAACACATCATAACCGGCTACAGTTGCAGAACCAGCGGTTGCCGGCATAAAACAGGTTAATATCCGCATGGTAGTCGTTTTGCCTGCGCCGTTTGGGCCCAGCAGTCCGACAGTTTCGTTTTCCTCTACATTGAAAGATATATTATCTACCGCGTTGATATTTACATAACGTTTTGTTAAATTCTTGACATTAATCATATTGCAGATCTCCAGATCAGTCCTTTATATACGAGCTTTTTTAAGTTAACAATACTTTGAGCAATTAAGTTCCCTTATTTACTCTTTAGTTACAACTTCATCAGTAATGCTAAGTTTTCCGCTCGCAAGCTCTTCAAATACCGTTTGGACTGGATCGCTTGAATCTGTCGCAATCAGTGCTGGCGCCCCATCCATCAATTCCCTTGCCCTCTTTATTAGAATAGCAGTCAGGTGGAATGTGCCAATATCTTTTGTTAATTCGTGTATGTGATAAGTCATTGTATAGATGTGTTAAAATTATCTAAAGTTTTCATTCTTACCATGTTTTCTGTTTTCGTCAAGAGAAATCTCATCTATAAGGTAAAATAGTGATAAATTTATACACTTATATAGTTAAACTTGTGAGATGTAATAACAGGTTAAATACCCAAAGAAATTCAATATACTTTAAAAGATGCCCATAATATGCTCGCTGAGTGCAGAAACATTCCAGAGTGGGAAATTTAATTTGTTTATGGAAGGTTGAGATGTTATGGGTAGCTAACCATTATTAGTTTTTGATATTTCCAGATAAAGGTTTATAATTATAATAGTTATAACTTGACTTTGTGGTTTTACAGAAGTATTTTATGTAAAATATAAATTGAATCTAAAATGGAGATGGTAATATGCGTTTAGCTGGTACAACGTTCAAAGAGGCCGGTAAAGAATTTCCGAAAGGGACTGTGTTGTTTAAAGAAGGAGACGTTGGCACAGAAATGTATTTGATAAATTCAGGCGAAGTCAAATTGAGCAGAAAAACAATACATGGAAATGTAGTTTTAGCAACATTAGGTTTTGGGGAATTTTTCGGGGAGATGTCAGTTATAACAAATAAACCAAGGACGGTTACGGCTGAGACTATTTCAGATTGTAGGTTGAATGTTATAAGTAAAGATATTTTGGAAACATTGATAACAGGCAATCCATTAGTTGCACTGAGCATTCTAAAAAAACTGGTTTTCAGATTAGAAGACACATATGACCTCATCGAGGATCTTTACATAAAACATGTTAAACAAGATAAATTACGGAATGTGTCTTGAAAATGGAGATAAATGAGGACTTTGTACCGGCGACAAAGGAATGTATTGAGCTTGAGGAGCTTGATGATGGTTGTATACTATATAATACCGAGAAAGATGAAGTACATAGCTTAAATATTACAGCAGCTTCTATCTGGTCGTGTTGTGATGGAAAACATTCAATAAAAGAAATAGCAACAATTGTGGAGAAATGTTTCGAGACAAGAAGTAAGCGGGTATTAGAAGACGTATTAATAATCGTTAAAGATTTTATAAAAAAAGAACTTTTGAAGCCATAAGCCTCTTACCGTTCCGGTATAGGGCTTTTTTTTTGCAATCAGATTTCTATGTATTCGTTAAATTACAAACTTCAATCACATAGATTTTCTATACAGACTGGAAACAGGAAGCTGGCAGAATTATGTTCACAGATTTATCCTGATTCGAGGGTCAAGCGCAGCGGCCATGCAGATATTGTTTATTTACTGAAGATGAGAAACGATAGTGTCGCCGGTACGGTATACGAGATTTTTATAGACGGCAGGAGAAAACAACAAACTAATTGGAAATCAGAGTTGTTTTTCCATCTTGAATGGATGATTACGTGCAATACCCTGTCACATCTTCAGGAATTCTTCCAATTACATGCAGGCGCTGTTGTAAAGGGTGGAAAAGCTATTCTTCTACCTGCCGGGCATGGTTCCGGAAAGACCACGCTGACATTAAGTCTTACTAAGAACCGTTATCGCTGTCTTTCCGATGATATAGTCTTAATAGACC
>MHZA01000154.1 GCA_001828595.1 Planctomycetes bacterium RIFCSPLOWO2_12_FULL_40_19 | reverse complement strand
ATGGCAGGCGCCTTTATAGTCTTTTAACATTTGATATTCTTAAGCATTTCAACAAATGCTTCTATCCTCGTCCTCATAGAACCACTTAACTGGCCAGGACGATCACAATCAAGTGTTAATATCGGAATATCAATATACTTGCGAATAAGCCTGTCATATATCTGCCTGTGACAGAAATTTTGAACATAATGAATAATTCCATTAATTCTCCTCTTTTCAATCTGCTTTTTTATATCATCAATATGATAGAGCATATCAAAGGGATATGTGTAACAAATATATTGGTCTGCTAATGTATCTGTTTTGTACGGCATACTGAACTGCCTCTGTACTTCGTTGAAAACAACATGTACATTCAGCTCACCCAGGAAGGAATACAGGTTGCAGCAGATTGGGGGGACACCGATGTATCCTAACCTTACTTCAGGGTCAAGCACCGGACGTTTTCTGGCCTCCTCAAGAAACTCTAATGCTTTTGCTTCAAAAAGTTCATAATCCCCCATTAAATCACTTGTGGAAACATTCCAGATATGATTTTCCTCACCTGTAACCTTATTTTCTTCCCACGTCAGGCGATCAATCTCATGCACCGTTTTTCTTACGTTATCCAGTACAAACTTCATCTCGTGTGCCTTATCCAGATTTGTCCCCAAAGTATTCGACAGGAAATCTAATTGTTTGTATAGCGCATCTTTATTTCTATCATGAGGGTATGAGAATGGAATGGCCTCAACACCTTCAGACTGTAGAACCTCGATTAAGGCCTGATTATTACTGCAATCTCCCTGGACAACACCTATGATTCTTTTTATGCCTGTCCTTTTAGTTGCCGAATATATACCTTTTATCCATGCACACGTATTTCTGGGCAGTCCTTTGATTTCAGCATAATCAACAAGCACATCAGGCTCGTCATTGCAAATGAAGATATTATTCAGATCAATAGGCACATAACCCGCAGCGTACACAATTTCAATTGGTACGGTTGTCGTAATCCCGATTGCCTTATCAACTGATATGCGATAAGACATTGGAAACGACATACCGACATTAACTAAATTCGTGGAATCCATATTTGTATACCTTTTCCAATACCCATACTATCTCAAGAATTACCACAGGAAGGATAGACAGAGCCACACCTTTTTCGTTGGATTCTTTAATTAACCTTATAGAAGCTTTTCTTCTTATATTATCATCCTTAACCAGAATCCTGAGAATAACACTCGTATCTATAAACGCTTTATGCACGGTCTTTAGCTACCTCCTCTATAGCCTTTTCTCTCATCTCTTTAATAGACATACCAATATCAGGAAGAGTGCCGGCATAATCAAAAATAGTTTTACCTTTTTTCAAAACAACTTTATCATCAGTTTCTTCTATTACCAGCGTATCACCTACTTTTATCCCCATTTGCTTTCTAACATCTTTAGGTATTGTTATCTGTCCTTTGGGTAACACTTTTACTGTTTGCATGTCTTTCTCCTATTAATATTATAATTCCTACGTTACAATTGTGTAGCACGTTTCGGCTATCTTGTCAAGGTTTTGATTTGCCGGAATCACTTAACCTTAATATTGACATAAATTTTCTGCTCTGTTATAAATAGTGGCTTTCATGGCTGGATCATTAAGATGGAAAGCAATCGGTAACTTAAAACTTTTGGAGAATACACAATGGAATATAAAGACATAATATATAAGACTCCTGTTAAATATGGATTAATAAATTACGAAAACACATATAAAGATTTTAATTGGGAAACCATCAAGAATAGCTTTGATCACTTTTCTGGGGACGGAGTAAATATTGCACATGAGGCAATTGATAGACATGCTGAAAATAGCTGCAAGGATAAGATTGCCCTGCATTGGGAAGATGAAGATAATGTAAAAAAGCAGTATACATTTTCAGATATTAAGAGGCAATCTGACAAACTGGCAAATGTATTGATGAATCTGGGTGTAGAAAAAGGTGATCGTATTTTTCTGTTTCTACCAAGAATTCCGGAACTTTACATAAGCATTATTGCCATAGCAAAGATTGGAGCCATTGCCGGGCCTATGTTCTCAGCATTCGGGCCGGAAGCGGTAAAGGATCGCCTTCATGATAGCGAAACAAAAGTGCTTATAACTACTCCTGAACTGAATCAAAGAGTAGATGAAGTAAGAGAAGAATTACCCGCTCTCAAACACATCTTACTGGTAAATGCAGAGCACGATCTTAAGAAGGACGAAATCAGTTACGAATCCGAAACAAACAAGGCTTCAGAATCATTTAAAATAAGATGGGTAGACCCTGAAGATTACCTGTTTATCCTTTATACATCAGGTACCACAGGAAAACCCAAGGGTGTAACACACGTTCACAATGATATGGTCTCTCATTATATTACCACCAAGTGGGTTTTAGATCTAAGGGAAGACGATGTTTACTGGTGCACAGCAGACCCCGGGTGGGTAACCGGAACAGTATACGGTATATGGGGGCCGTGGTTAAATGGGATCTCACAAGTCGTATATAACGGGAGATATGATGCTGAAAAATGGTACTCAATTTTAGAGAAATATAAGGTAACTGTATGGTACACTGCGCCAACTGCTTTAAGGATGCTCATGAAGGCCGGCGACAAGATCATAAAAAAATACGATTTAAGCAGCCTGAGATATATCTGCAGCGTTGGAGAACCTCTTAATCCTGAAGTTATTAAATGGGGACTGAGGGTTTATAACCTGCCTATTCACGACAACTGGTGGCAGACGGAAACCGGTTCAATAATGATAGCCAACTATCCCTGCCTGCCTATAAAACCTGGTTCAATGGGCAAGCCGTTTCCAGGTATCTGTGCAAAGATTATTAATGCAAAAGGCAAAGAACTGTCTCCTGGGGAGCATGGCCTCCTGGCTTTGAAACGTGGCTGGCCATCAATGATGAGGAGGATATGGTCAGACAAAAAGAAATATAATGAATATTTCCATATCTCCGGATGGTACACCACAGGGGATACGGCTTATATGGATAATGACGGTTATTTCTGGTTTGTGGGAAGGGCAGATGACGTCATCAAGACAGCCGGGCACCGTGTAGGTCCGTTTGAAGTGGAAAGCGCATTAGTGGAACACAGAGCAGTGGCTGAAGCAGGCGTTATCGGAATACCGGATGCGGAAAGAAGTGAGATTATAAAGGCATTTATTGTGCTCAACCAGGGATACAAACCTTCACCTGAACTTAAAGAGGAAATACAGGAATTTATAAAGAAACGATTGGCCGCTCATGCATACCCGAGAGAAATCGAGTTTACAAAAGACGTTCCTAAAACAAGAAGTGGGAAAATAATGAGAAGATTACTAAAGGCAAGAGATTTAGGATTGCCAACAGGGGATATATCGACGTTAGAAGAGGAATAATAAATTAGTGAACAGAGTGAGCTAATTCATCTTCCTATTCCAACATAATTAAAGCCGGCATTTTTCATTTCATCCGGTTCATAAATATTTCTTCCGTCTATTATATTTGGCTGTTTTAACAACCTCTTAATCCTATCAATATCTAAAACCCTGAACTCGTTCCATTCAGTAGCAATTACCAGGGCATCACAACCCTTAACAGTCGAATATGGGTCGTTGCAAAAAGTAACACCCTTTAAAACCTTTTTTGCGTTTAACTTTGCCTCAGGATCAAATGCACGTATTTTAGCGCCTAACCTTTGAAGTTCCATGATTATGGCAATAGAAGGCGCCTCGCGAATATCATCTGTTTTTGGCTTGAATGCCAGTCCCCATACTGCTATGGTCTTTTTCTTTAATGACGGAAGTATTTTCTTTATCTTCAAAAGAATAAATTTCCTTTGATCTTCATTAACCCGGTTTACGGCAGACAATACCTCGCCTTTAACCTTATTCCGTTTCATCAATTCAATCAAAGCCCTAACGTCTTTAGGAAAACACGAGCCTCCATAACCCATACCTGCCTGTAAAAATCTGGGACCGATTCTGTTGTCCAATCCTATACCCTTCGCCACGCTCTTAATATCAGCCCCTACCATTTCACATAATTGTGCGATTTCATTCATAAATGAAATCCTCGTAGCCAACATTGCATTGCTGGCATATTTTATCATTTCTGCACTTTTAATATCTGTAATAAATACCGGCTTGTCCGCTCTTGCAATACCCCTGTATATTGAAACCATTATCTTCTTTGCTTTTTCATTGTCTGTTCCAATAACTATTCTATCAGGGTTAGTAAAATCTTTTACAGCTTCACCTTCACGCAAGAATTCAGGGTTTGATACTACATCAAACTCACAATCACCGGTTTGATTCTTTTTTATAATTTTTCTCACTAATTCAGCAGTACCTACCGGTACTGTACTTTTGTTTACAATTACCTTATAAGTATCCATATTCCTGCCAATCTGTTCGGCTACTGATTTGACGGCAAAAAGGTCTGCTTCATGATTTTTTCCGGGTGGAGTGCCTACGGTTATAAATATTACGTTTGATTTCTTAATCGTAGTTTTTATGTCATTACTAAAGCGCAATCTTTTTTCTTTAATATTCCTTTCAAACATATCCTTTAAACCGGGCTCATAAATGGGTATAATACCTTTATTAAGCTTATTTATTTTCCCCCTGTCTATGTCAAAACACGTTACTTCGTTACCCATATCAGCTAAACAGGTCCCGGCTACAAGCCCCACATAACCACTACCCATACAACTAATCTTCATAGTTACTATTTACTCCTTAAATTATAAAAGTTTCTACTGTATTCACTTATGTAGATAATTTAACAAGTTAGTGATGGTACAGTTATGTAAATTTATTGTCAACTTATAAATTATAGAAACATTACGTTCCAGAGATGATATTACCACCATTTTATCTTGATGAGTTTTTCGATAAGAGATTTGACTCTATGATCAAAGGGGGGTACGATGCTGTTCAATTTTCCTGAAAATTTTTTAATACAAGGGTTAAATGTATAACAAGAAATCATTCCTGATTTGTCATCGTGGGGCTCTTGGCGATTTTATACTTACGTGGCCAGCCATTTATTGCCTGAGGAAGGTCTTGCCTCATTATCAATTCATCGGGATTGGACGCACTGAATATATGCGTCTGGCCGGCAGCTTCGGGTTATTGGATACTTATATTGATAAAGAATCGGCAGGTCTGCTTGATTTCTTCTGTGGAAAATCAATTCCCGAAAAGATAGGTTCGCCGCATGGCGCTGTCCTCTGGCTGACAGAAGGGCAAAAGGTAGTAGAACTCTTAAAAAAGTCCGCTTTGCTACCGGTCGTCTCTATCGTTCCCTTTCCGGAGGAACAAACACACCTGGCACAATATTATTGCTCGGCCGTACAATCACATTTCCCCATAACTGTCCCTCAAGAACTTTCTGATTGTTTCCCCTTGAGAGCAACCGAAGGACAATATACACTGATTCATCCCGGAAGCGGAAGTCCCGGGAAGAACTATTCGCCGCAGTTTTATCGTGTTTTGGCGAAAGAACTGAGACGACTTGGTTATCCTAAAGTAGGTTTTATTTTCGGGCCGGTTGAAGAGGAGAAGATGAATGCAGAAGATTTTGCAGGGGAGTGGATAGAACGTCCAAAGGATGTAGAGGCGTTAGCCGGCTTATTATCATGTGCTTCACTTTACATTGGGAATGATTCAGGCGTAAGCCATCTTTCCGGATTTGTGGGAATACCCACAATAGTTCTCTATAAGATCACAGACCCAAAGATATGGGGCGTCTTAGGTAAAAAGGTTACTCATATCTCGGCTGCCGACGAAGAGTCTGCTTTGCGTAAGATACAGGGGTGTTTGAGAAGTTGAGAAATGGATTAAATCTTACATTCTTCCAAATCTACGGATTTCTTTCTTTACAATGCATAGAGAAAAAAGTTGTAGTTTTAAGGAGAAATGTCTTATGCGGATTATTTTGTTTTAGCTCGCATTCATTGTATTTTACGTTGATACTTAACTCACCCATTCGCACCGCTTTTAGCGGCAACGCGAATGGGTATTCAGATATTCTTTCTTATCCTTCAGAGGCTGAAAATCCTACCTTTTCAACGGCCTCAATGAGTTCTTCCTTATTTGCCTTTCCTTCAACCTGCACAACGGCCTTACCATCTTTATGGCTTACCTGAGCGTTCGTAACACCTTCACATGCGGTCAGTGCGTCTTTTACCCTGCCTTCGCAGCCGGCGCATGTCATCCCCTTTACGTTTAAGACTAATTCTTCTGTCTTACCAGACTCGGCGGTGGAGACTTTTGTCAATTTTGCTTTTGCTTCTTTAAGCGGGCATGCCTCGTCTTTGCATGGTTCGTTGCAGCAGGCTTTACCGGGAATCACCGCGCATGCCTGTGCAGCAGAAAAGGATAAAACAAATATTGCAGCAAACAAAATACTACTCAATTTTAATGACTTAAACATTTTAAATCTCCCTTCTTATAAAAAGATTCTTTTAGATATTTATTTTGCAACCTTGTATGCGAACAGGTTGACTACCTCAATTTGGTATGACTTATTAAGGTCCTGACAACCTATGGCCGCGCGTGTTGGAGAACACCTGATATACTTTCTGTAAACATCATTCATCTGTCCCCAGTAATCTATATTCTTCATGAAAATAAGGGCATTGACAATTCTGTCCATGTTGGTACCTGCCTTTTTAATAGCATTCTTTATGTTTTCAAACACCAGTTTGAACTGTCCTTTAGGGTCAAGCGTGGGGACTTCACCAGTCGAATCAATGGGAATAAAACCTCCACAGCATATTTTTACTGCCTTAATCTTCTGAAGACGGGCCGCATCTTCCTCGAACCAATCACACATCAGGCCGACCTGTCTTGCCGGCTGCTTCCCTCCAACCTTCCTGCCATCTGCAAGTACTAAATCAAGAAGCATGTCCCTTTCTGCAAATGGAAGTTTCTGAGCCTCGTCTATTGACATCTTATCCAAATCCTTTAAGGTATATTTCTTCTGTACTTTCTTTGCCATCAACAACTCCTTTCTTCTAAAATATCTGATATAATTTTCAAATCATTACTCGGAATATCCCAGCCAGCAGCGCCAGTATTTTGTTCAACCTGATTAGGGTTTTTTACTCCGACAATTGCCGTAGTCACACCCCTTTGATGGAGTAACCAGTTTATGGCTAATTGAGCCGTCGTCTTACCATATTTCTTTGCAATCTTTGTAATCTCCTTAACTTTCTTTATATGAGAAACAAACACGTCTCCTGTAAAGTTTCCTATAATACCCTGTCCGCGCCAATCCTCAAATTTTGTGTTTTCGTCATACTTACCTGTCAGCACTCCTGATGCCAGTGGGCTATAGCAGATTATGCCGATATTGTTTTCTATACAAAATGGGAGAATCTCTTTCTCTATATCTCTTTCCAGCATACTGTACATTGGTTGTAGAGAAACTATCTGTCCGTATTTGAGGCTCTCCTTCATTTGGTCAACTGAATAATTACTCACACCTATATACCGAATCTTCCCGGCTTTCTGTATCTGCATGAGGGCATCCATTGTCTCTTCAATAGGTGTGGTTTTATCCGGCCAGTGTACCTGGTACAAGTCAATGTAGTTAGTCTGCAATCTCTGCAGGCTCAGGTCTATTTCTTCTAATATGGATTCTTTAGTAGCCCTCTTCTCCAGAGCCTTTATCTCTTCCTTTTCCCATCGCAGTCCGCATTTTGTTGCGATTACGACTTCTTTGCGTTTTGAGTGCAGGGCCTTGCCTAATAACTTTTCAGAGTATCCAAAGCCGTACACAGGGGCAGTATCATAGAAGTTTATGCCCAAATCAATTGCTTTTTCAATAGAACGGATAGAGTTGTCTTCACCTTCAGTTTTCCAGAAGGGTTTCCCTCCTATTCCCCATGCGCCATATCCTATGGTTGAAACACTTAAATCGCTTTTTCCGAGAATCCTGTATTCCATATAAATTAGCTCCTTTCTATCGCTAATTTATTTTTTTTGCTATGCAAAATGAAGTTCAGAAGAATACTGTAAACAAGCTTCTGAAATATGAATTGTAGTGAAAATAAATACTAAATGAAAGTAAAATTCTATCACAAAGAAGGGTGGCATGGACAAACTTTGTTTGTCCGTGATACCTATGCAAGGAATGTCGCCTCTTTTTATTGAAAATCTAAGTATTTTCCATAAAGATCAAATGAATTATTTTGTAACTTTCTCTCCTTCTACAAGGGGAACAAATCGTACAGGGATGGTTTTTTTTGCGTCAATATTTCCGGCGTCATCTTTTTCTACAATCAGCAGGTCTTGACTATAAAAGGTATTGTTAACAGGAATAACCATCCTGCCGCCTGGTTTTAGCTGGCTTATTAGAGGATCAGGTATTTTCTCTGCTGCTGCCGTTACTATTATGGCATCGAATGGCCCCTTGTCAGGCCAGCCGAGCGAACCATCAGATATCTTGACATTTACATTCTCATATCCAAGGTTTCTCAAACTTTCCTCTGCCCGAAGTCCTAACGCTTCAATTATTTCAATTGTATATACTTCTTTAACAATTGTAGATAAGACTGCTGCCTGGTAACCAGAGCCTGTTCCTATTTCAAGTACGGTATCCTCATTATCAACATCTAACATTTCAGTCATCAGTGCCACTATATACGGCTGCGAAATAGTTTGCCCTAATCCAATTGGTAATGGCTGGTCATAGTAGCTGTATCTTCTGTATCCTTCCGGTACAAACATATGTCGAGGTACTTTTTCCATTGCATCCAGGATTTTTTTGTCTTTTACGCCTCGTGCCATTATTTGTTGTTCAACCATCTTCTTTCTTTCACGGGCATAATCTTCTTCTTCTTTAAATTTTGCATTCCCTCCGTTAGCTATCGAATCTTTCCCTTTGAAATTCATAAAAGGGCGATAGCTGTAGAAGACACAGGAAAGGATAATTATTATTAATATAAAGGTTACAAATTTCACTTTTCACCTCTTTAAATTAGCTTACTACTTACCAGAGCATTATTGTCGGGTTGGCGGGTAAGTTGAAATATTTCCATAGGTTTTCTGTTTGTCCCTGTCTGCCCATGACAGACGGCAGAAAGAGATAGCCTCCGATCCGTTTATTATATCACTACTAAATATACTGTCAAGAAAGCGATAAGTTTTGAGATGTACAGGTTTTACTTGCATTAGATCTGTTTAACAACTATACTCGTAAACATAAGAAAGATAATAGATATATTTTTGCGAATGAGAATGAAAAAGACTAAGAAAATAAGAGATTTGAAAGAAGAAAGATTTGTTATAGACACAAGTATTTTTACTAATACAGATGTATATATTTTATTTGGCAGGACACCAACTACTGCTCTAAAAAACTTTTTGAAATTAATAAGTAAGCTGAAAGGCACAAATTTTTATATGCCTCCATCAATTTATGAAGAACTCATGAATTTCATAGATAGTGACAAGATACCAAAGGACCTCCAGATTAAAATCTTCCAGAAACCACCAAAGAAGCATGAGATGGAAGTGCCTGCTTTTTTACTTTATGAATTAATAGAAGATGTGCGTCATCGCATTGATAAGGGATTGAGGGTTGCGGAACAAGCTGTGAGAAATGTAATAGCGGATAAAGAACCAGAAACGATAACGAACCTCAGGAAGAAATACCGTTCGGCATTAAGGGAAGGAATCATTGACAGCAAGGAGGATGTTGACTTGATATTATTGGCAAAGGAGATGGATGGTATTCTGGTTACTGCTGATACGGGAATAATGACCTGGGCTGATAAAATGGGCATTCGTTTTGTTGAATCACGTAACCTCCGTGGGATTATAAACAGTCTAATCAAAATGTGAATGGCCTGACCAGTGCTTCCGAATCACTTCGTATGAAGGGAAACATCTCCTTACAAATTCTACATGCCAGTATTTACCAACTTTTTTCTGACTGACCAAATTTGCATCTACCTTACATTTATGAAAATGTTCAAATAGTTTTTTTATATTTTGTTTTTTGTTAAACCTCACATTAACTCTTTCTGTTATCATTTCTCCATCTGATGCTTTCTTCACACTTTCATAGAGAGATTTCAGCAGGGATTCACCTGCTTCCCCAAGAAATGTCTTGTCCAGTGGCATGTTGTGTTCCAAAAGATAAAAAACTGCCCTTAACATTCTATGCGTAAAAAATTCAGCCTGAGTTTCTATCATTACAGGAGAAGTTGCCTTCATATCTCTGAGGCACGAACTTGCTGTGACGTATTTCACCATTCTCTCTGATGGGTTTATGGGCTTGAAAACAAGCCCCTCACAACCCTTTTCGTTCAGACCCTGAATGTGTTGTTTCAACTTTTTGATATCAGAAGCAGTATATTTGCCAAAACGTGTTACAGTTGGAATGTCATATTCTTCAAACAGCCTATATCTTTTCTCTATGGGTATTTGCTGGTCCGTACCTTTAGTTCTTATATCAAATGCAAAGAACCTGATGTCCTCAGTTACATAAGGAGGTGTTTCCATGTTGTATGGATTCTCAGGACCGGCTATTTCGCCACAAATAATCAGATCAGGGTTTTCATCAAAAAATTTATCAATGTTAAAAAAGTCAATCAACCTGTCGGTACTGAACGGGCAAACATAACTCCCCTTGGTAAAGGCAAACACTCGACCTTGTACTCTTGCAATCCTCACATTATAGCCATCCACTTTTTCTTCTACGTAGAAAGGATTGGTGAATGTTAATTTGATACCATTTTCTAATTGCAGAATTCTTGCTATACGTGGAAAGTCAAAGATGACTTCTGAATCAGTTACAACGGTTCCCTTATTTAGCTGTCCTACTTTCTTAAGTACCCTGTAGAAGGTGACCCCATCAAACTGATCAGAAATTACACTATGTTCTCCCACAGCCTCATTCCATGAGTTTTCTGTTATATTAACCTTTGATACAGTTTCTAGAATGCCCATTTTTGCTTATAGCGCTAATTTTTTTACATAATGAAGTCGATTAAAATAAGTATAAAATTGTTATAGAGAATTGCCAGGTCACCATTATTATATTGCAACGCCTGTGATATTCAAATTTTTTAATATTGACAGTTATACAAATCAAAAGTATAATTCCACAACTATCGCTTCTTGCCTATTATATATTCTTAAAATAACATATACGTAAAAAGTATATTACATACATATTACAAGTCATTATTTCCAGTCCCCAGTATAATAAATTAGATTCTTTTAATTGCTAATTTGTTTTGTCATATTTCAAAATAACTAAAGGTATAGATGATTCACCATTCTGTAAAGTAAAATTATACTAACATGATATGACACGCCGTTGCAACTTATTTTGATATATCAAATTTACCAGTAGTCGGAGAAAATATTATGTACATTATTTTCGGTTGTGGTGCAACTGGAAATGCAGTTGTTGATGCATTGAACAAGGCCGGTAAGGATATATTAATAATAGATAAGGACGAGAACGCATTATCTTCATGGAGAGAAAAACATCTTAATGTAATGGTATCAGATATGGAATCTTTTGATTTGGACTCTCAGTACTGCGAGAATGCAAATATGTTTGCAATTCTTACCGGGGACTCGAGTGGTAATTTGTCACTGGCGAAAAGAATAAAAGAAAGAATGCCGAACAATTTCGTCCTTGTTAAGGCTTCTGGCTATGGAGAGACTCAAGCCCTGGAGTCAAATGGCGCCGACATGATATTACAAACCGGTAATGTCCTGGCTCAAAAGATATTGTCTGCTTTTGAAACTGTCGAAATGGAGCATTCTGCTTTCACATTACTTAACATTATCAAGGAATCAAACGGCAAAGAATTGGCGATTTTCCTACAGGATAATCCTGATCCGGATGCCATAGCTTCAGGACTTACTTTGAAACATATATGTAAGTTATGTGATGTAGAAAG
>MHZA01000153.1 GCA_001828595.1 Planctomycetes bacterium RIFCSPLOWO2_12_FULL_40_19 | reverse complement strand
TGGTATTAATAATAATTTTACTTATTTCTATATCATTCATTTCACACGACGTTATTGCAGCAGAAGGCAAGAACGGAAACATATCACAAAAACAAAACAACAACAAACCAGTTACTATCGCTAAGAACGATAACAATCCAACTTTAGACCTAAAATGGTTAATTAACGAAGCCGTAGAACATAATCCGGAAATAAACGCTGTATTTAATCGCTTAAATGCTGCAAAGGCAAAGATTTCTCAGGCAAAGTCCTTAGATGACCCGACCATAAGTGCAGGTTCTTTCGACATGTCTAATAATCCATATAATATAAATGGTCAAACTGATATGCTCCAGCAAAGGTACGGTATATCGCAGAAGATTCCATTTCCAGGAAAGCTTCGCCTAAAAAAAGAAGTAGCTAGCGAAGAACACGGTATGGTTGAAAATGAATTACAATCAAAAACACAGGAAATCATAGCCTTAGTAAAATATACTTTTTATGAACTATTTTACATCAATTGCTCAATTGAAATTACAGAGGAAAACAGAAACTTACTTCGTAAATTTACAAAAATTGCAGAAACAAAATATTCTGTCGGTAAGATTACGCAAAGAGATGTACTTGCAGCACAGGTTGAAGTATCAACACTTGCCAATAGCATCATCATTTTGAAAAAGGAAAAGGAATCTGTTATAGCCATGTTAAATACGCTAATTGACAGACCTACTCAATCACCTCTGGGAGACCCAAAATCATTTGAAAAACATACACTTAATTTAACACTGGAAGATTTGGAAAATCTTGCAACTAAAAACAGGCCTGAGCTTAAAAAGTTTGATCATGCTATTAAAAGAAGTGAAGCAAATTTGAAACTATCAAAAAAAGATTATTACTATACCGATTTAGAACCTATGATAGAATACATGCAAGAGGATACTCGCCCTGATACATGGTCAACATCAATCTCTATCAACATTCCATGGCTCTGGCCTAAAAATCGTGCAAAGATTACTGAATCGAAAGAAGACCTTAATGCAACAAAGGCAGATTATCGTTTTATCAATAATAAAACATCATTCGAAATCAAAGACTTGTTGGTTAAGATACAATCTTCTGATAGCACAATAAACCTTTATAAAACCGGGGTGATTCCGCAGGCAGAACAGTCATTAAAAGCAGCACGTATTGGATATGAAGCTGATAAGGTAGATTTCCTTACACTGATTGACAGCCAGAGGATGCTTTTAAATTCCAAATTACTTTACTATAGGGCTCTTACCGACTTCGAACAGAATATTGCTAATCTCGAAAGGGCTGTGGGTATTCAAATAACACGATAATAAGCTTTTACATGCATTTCTGAAAAAGCAGTACTAAAATTACAATATTTCTTGTATTGATATATACGAGAAAAGGTTCAAAAGTTCTTTTATACGCCATGATAAATCATAATTAATAATAGTTCATGATACTCAAACTATTTATCTGCATTTTTATTTGAAACATTAGACCTGTCTTATAAATACAAACAAAACAGGGAGGTAATCCATGTCGTTTAAACAAATATATTCTCATTATAAATTATTCTTAATACCTACACTCGTTATCTTTTTAATTCCTTTTATAACTACGCCTAAAATAAACAACCTTGTGTTTATACAAAATATTTCATTCATTACCTCTATCGCAAATGCAGAAGAAACTAAAGAAAAGAAGATAATTTACTGGACATGCGGTATGCATCCATCCGTTAAAATGGATAAGCCAGGTAAATGTCCAATTTGCGCTATGGATTTAGTTCCTGTGTATGAAAAAGGCGCAGGCGCAGAAGAAGGTGCCGTGTCTACTATAGAACTCAGTGAGCATGCACGCAACCTTGCACAGGTCAAGACTGATGTAGTTAGTTTCAAAACATTAACTAAAGATATCTACACTGTAGGACAAATTGAATACGACGAAAGGCTCAAGGCTGCCGTTTCAGCCTGGATTCCTGGCAGAATTGATAAACTTTTCATAGACTTTACAGGTACAGAAGTTATAAAAGGCGAGTCCATGATCTGGCTTTATAGTCCTGAACTTGTGTCCACGCAGGAAGAATACTTACTAGCACTAGAAACCCTTGAAAAGGTCAAAGAAAGCCCTTTCTCCGAAGTGGTAACTGGCGCAAAATCACTTGTTGCTGCGTCCAAAAAGAGATTGTTATGGTGGGGTTTAACAGAGAAACAGGTTGATATACTTACAAAAGATAAAAACATAAAACAACACACAATTATTTACGCACCAATTAGTGGCATTGTCATCGAAAAAAAGGCATTAGAGGGCCAGTACGTTATGCAAGGCGAGATGATATATACTGTTGCTGATCTTTCAAATGTATGGATGAAGGCTAATATCTATGAATATGAGATGGCATTGGTCAAGGTTGGTCAGGTGGTGGAGGTTACAACACCAGCATATCCAGGAGAGGCATTCATAGGAATAATTTCGTTTATAGAACCGTTTCTCGACGACAAAACACGTTCTGTAAAGATACGCTGCGATATTCCTAATATCAAGTTAAAACTTAAACCCGCCATGTATGTCAATGCCAGAATTAGCATACCAATTGATGAGTTAGAAAAAGAGGATAAAAGATATGTAAGCGGCATTGATTATGTTTGTCCAAATCATCAGGAAATTAAGTCAAGTAGGCCCGGCGTCTGCCCCGAAGACAATATTCAATTCAAGAGAATCCCCACTACTATTATTGAGATGATTCCAGCCAGCGATTCAACCGCAGAAAAAAATGTAGTTGAATTTGAGTATTTGTGTCCAATGAAATGTCACGGTTCAAAAGAACCCGGCAATTGTCCTGTTTGTGGAATGACACTGGAAAAACAACCTGTCTCTAAAAAGTTAGAATTCAAGAGTGAGGAAATTCCAGCCAGGACTGAAACTGTATATGTATGCCCCATGGAGTGCCACAAATCAAAAACAGACGGCGACTGTCCGGTATGCGGGATGAAACTGGAAAAAAGAGAAATACCTGTTGAGGTGTCTGGTAAAATATTAACTTGTATTTGCCCACAGGAATGGGATCCTGCAACCGCGCCCAAATCATGCCCAATGTGCGGCATGCTGCTCCAGAAAAGCGTAACCATTATTACTGCCACTGGCAAGAAAGAGCAAAAGTTCGTATACATGTGTCCTATGGCATGTATGACTTCAGAAAAACCTGGTGAATGTCCGGATTGTAAGAGACAGATGGGTAGATGGGAAATCAAGGATGAATTAACAGTTAAGATAAAAAAGTCTAAATTCATTAAGCGTATCGTTTATACATGTCCTATGGATACAGAAGTAACTTCTGATAAACCTGGAAATTGTTCAAAGTGTGGAATGAATCTGGTAGAAACCACTCAGGTACTAGCTATCCCTGCTACTGCCGTTTTGGATACTGGTATAAAAAAGATTGTTTATTTAGATAAAGGTAACGGTCAATATGTGGGAAAAGAAGTGCTTTTGGGTCCAAAGGCTGGCGACTATTATCCTGTGCTTGAGGGTCTAATAGAAGGCGACAAGGTAGTCACATCAGCCAATTTCCTTATAGATTCCCAGAGTCAGCTCACAGGCGGCGCCAGCGCCCTGTATGGCGGTGCGATGGAGTTTAAGGAAGAAAAATAATCTATTCACCGCAGAGGACGCAGAGATGGATCAAGAAGAAAGACTTAACAAAATAACAGAAACAATAATTGGTGTGGTTATTAATATTCACCGTGCATTATGGCCGGGACTCCTTGAATCTGCTGCTTATGAGGCATGCTTGGTTTACGATCTTCTTAATATGGGTTTAAAAGTGGAGCAACAAAAATCACTTCCTGTTGTGTATCGAGGTGTAAAGCTAGAATGCGGTTATCGCCTGGATTTATTGATAGAAAATGAAGTTATTGTAGAGATAAAGTCGGTTGAAAATCTTCTGCCGATTCATAAAGCACAATTGATGTCTTATTTAAAATTGACTTACTGCAAAGTTGGATTGTTAATCAATTCCAATGTTGAACTGTTAAAAGACGGTATTCAGAGGGTAGTTAATAATTTCCCAGATTCTCTGCGTACTCAGCGTCCTCTGCGGTGAAAATCACCTATGATAAATAAACTCATTGAACTCTGCTTAAAGAATCGTTTCCTCATAATCTGCTTCTACCTCCTGTTGATATTCGGAGGAATCTTTGGACTCAAGAATGTCAACATGGATGTCATACCAGACATTGGTGAGAACCAATGTATTGTTTTTACCGATTGGCCCGGACGTAGTCCTCAAGATGTTGAGGATCAGGTTACTTACCCCCTAACAGTTAATTTACTGGGCGTACCCGGTGTAAAGGTCATACGTTCCCAGTCAGGATTTGGCTTTTCTATGATATACATCATCTTTAAAGAAAACATTGATTTCTACTGGGCACGCTCAAGGGTACTTGAACGATTAAATTTTATACAGGCACTGCTTCCCAAGGATGTTGTGCCCAGACTGGGTCCAGATGCCACAGGGCTTGGTCAGATATTCTGGTACACTATTGAAGGCGAAGGATATGATCTTGGACAGTTGCGCTCCGTACAGGACTGGTATGTCCGATATCAACTCAATTCTGTTGAAGGTGTTTCAGAAGTAGCTGGTGTTGGTGGTTTTATTAAACAATATCAGATTGATATTGATCCAAATAAACTACTGGCATACAGCACAACTGTAGGAACGGTCTACGAGGCTGTACGTAAAAGTAATATAGATGTTGGCGCAAAAGTCGTGGAAAATAACAGTATGGAATTCATTATTAGAGGCCTTGGATTCATAAAAAATATTTCAGACATCGAAAACATCACCGTAGGCAGTTACAACGGTGTACCTGTATTTATTAAAAATATAGGTATTGTCCAGGTAGGAGGCGAATTCAGACGCGGGGCATTGGATAAAGAAGGTGCTGAGGCTGTTGGTGGCATTGTTATCATGCGACAGGGTCAAAACCCGCTGGAAGTAATTAAAAGGGTAAAAGAAAAGATCCAAGAAATTGAACCAGGATTACCACAGGGCGTAAAGATAGTGCCATTTTACGATAGAGAAGGACTTATTTATAGAGTCATTAATACACTCAAAGAGGCGCTGATAGAAGAGATTATAATCACTTCTATTGTAGTCGTTATATTCTTGTTACATGTCAGGAGTATCATAATCTGCTGCCTCGGATTCCCCGTATCAATTCTTGTATCCTTCCTAGGCATGTACCTCATGGATATTGACTCAAATATCATGACGCTTACCGGTATTGCCATTGCTATTGGCGAAGTAAGCGATATGGCAATTGTCATGACAGAAAATATTTTCAGGAATCTTGTAGAACAAAAAGATATAAAAAGTAGGCCACAAATCATACTCGATGCATCAAAGGAAGTTGGCAGTTCTATATTCTTTGCTGCATTGACGACTATCTTCATGTTTTTGCCTGTATTTGGACTCACAGGGCAGGAAGGAAAGCTATTCAGGCCGCTTGCATGGACAAAGACATTTGCTATCGGTACCTCTGTGGTTATGGCAATTACACTTGTGCCCATTCTCTGTACATTTCTGATTAAGGGTAAACTCAAACCCATGGAAGAAAATTTTACGTCAAGATTGTTATTAAGAGCATATCAACCAACCCTTAAGTGGGTATTAGACCATAAAAGGGTGTTCCTTGCCATACCACTCGCAATTGTTATTTCATCCGTATTTGCCGCAAAAAAACTGGGAAGGGAATTCATGCCTCCTCTCGATGAGGGTTCTATTCTCTTCATGCCTGTTATGTTACCCAGCGTAGCATTAACAAACGCATTCAAAATAATGCAAAAACAGGATATGATTCTAAAATCATTCCCTGAAGTTGATACTTCTGTGGGAAAATTGGGCAGGGCAGACACACCAACCGACCCGGCGCCTGTTGAGATGTTTGAAACACTCGTTGCCCTGAAACCAAAAGAAGAATGGCGCAAGGTAAAGATAGAATATAAATTTCTAAACTATATGCCCTCCTTTCTCCACCCTGTATTTCATTTCTTCCTGCCAGACGAACGAAGAATTACAAAGATGGAACTTATCAAGGAAATGGACGAAGCGATGAGAATTCCCGGCGTGGCAAATATATGGACGCAACCGATTGTGAATCGAATTGACATGCTGGCAACAGGTATTCGTACATCAGTAGGCGTTAAAGTCTTCGGGCCAGATTTAAACGTTATTCAAAAACTTGCCCTTGATATTGAGAAGGCATTGCGTGACGTTCCTGGTGTAGCCGATCTCTATGCAGAAAGGGTCACCGGAAAACCATACATGGAATTCAAGATTAAACGCGAGGAAATTGCCCGATATGGTGTTAATATACGCGACATACAGGATATTATTGAGATGGCTATCGGCGGTGAAAATATTACAACAACAGTGGAAGGACGTGAACGATACCCTGTACGCATCAGATATATGCGGGAATTTCGTGACAACTTTGACGCATTGAAAAGGACTTACGTTTCTGCCTCCAACGGTACACAGATTCCTTTAACTCAGGTTGCGGATATTCGTTATGTAATGGGACCTGCCATGATAAGCAGTGAAAATGCACTATTGAGGGCATATGTGCTCATGAATGTAAGGGGAAGAGATCCTTTAGGCTTTGTGGAAGAGGCTTCTAAAGTTGTATCAGAAAGGGTTAAACTACCGCACGGGTATTTTATCCAATGGAGCGGTCAGTTTGAAAACCAGGTAAGGGCAAAAAACAGATTACAAATCCTTGTGCCTTTATCAATGTTTGTTGGTTTCATCCTTATTTTTATAGCATTCAAATCCATTCCACAAACGATGTTTATCTTATTTGCAGGGATACCCACGGCTATTGCAGGCGGCATCTGGCTTCAATACCTATTTGGCTACAACTTCAGTGTGGCGGTCTGGGTGGGCTTCATCTCCATCTTTGGTATTGTGGACGACGATTCTGTCCTTATTACCACCTATATCAACGATTTGTTTGGCAAAAGGAA
>MHZA01000152.1 GCA_001828595.1 Planctomycetes bacterium RIFCSPLOWO2_12_FULL_40_19 | reverse complement strand
TTTATTCATTAACTGACCAGATTCGTAGAGCTTCATGGAGGAAAGTAAAATGAATGGAGTAGAAACACTCAAGCGAATCAAAGGACAATCTCCCATAACAACAGTCGTAATGATAACGGCCTATGCGCAAGAGGCAATTAAGACATTTTCTAAGCGAAAATATGGAATTTTCCTGCTAGACATGAAACTTGATGGAGAAGCCGTTTGAAATAAACGACATCCTCAAGCTCCTTAATGAAATATCGAGAAAGAGGTTGAAGGAAGCACTGGCGGCGTAAAGGATTTATGATTGTCGATTGTCTATTGATGATTGGAGATTGTATCTGAGATTGATAGATGGATGTTGCAAAATAGAATAACTCCAGCAAGGAAACCACTCAATAAATTAATCGTCAATTATAAATCATAAATCAACAATCTTTAAAGGAGAAAGCATGGATGCTAAAGAATTAAAGAAAAGAACAAAAGAATTTGCTCATAGATCTGTTAAACTTGCTATAACATTACCTAAAACAGAATTTGGAACCCATATAAGAAAACAACTAATAAGATGTGCTACCTCTGTTGCGGCTAATTATCGCGCAACTCTTTTAGCCCAAACAAAGGCTGCTTTTATATCAAAAATAAGTATCGTGATTGAAGAATCAGATGAATCTGAATTCTGGTTGGAATTCGTTATGGATGAAAATTTAATGCATAAAAAGAGAGTCTTACCACTTTTCAATGAAGCTCATGAATTAACCTCTATTTTTATCACAACAAGAAAAACAGCTCAAAAAAGAAAATAAAGTTAAAATCAATCTGCAATCAACAATAGAAAATCATAAATCCAAATGATGGACAATCCAAAAATACTCATAATTGACGATGATGTCGGCCTTTGTGAAAGTACGAGGAATATAATTGAGTTGGAAGGTTACTCAGTAGACATCTCTCATACTGCAGAAGATGGTATAAAAAAAGTAGAGAGTGTCTTTTATAACATTATATTACTGAACAAGAAACTTCCAAATGCACATGGGTTAGTAGTTCTGGATAAGATTAAGGAGATTTCTCCTGATACGGAAGTAATCATCTTCACCGCTTACGCAGAAACTGAAAATGTAATAGAGGCAATGAACAAAAATGCCTTTGCATATCTTCACAAACCACTCGAAATATCATACCTGAAAACTACCCTTAGAAAAGCCTGTGAAAAGCAAAAATTATTATTTGAAAACCGCAAACTGTTGCAACAGGTATTTGATGCAAAGAATGACTGGGAAACAACCTTTGATTCCATTTCAGACCTGATCAGCATACACGATGAGAATTTCAATATTATTAGATGCAATAAAGCATTAGGCCGTAAATTTAATGCTGAACCTAAAGACTTAATCGGCAAAAAATGCTACGAAATCTTTCATGGTTCTGATAAACCACACCCTGCATGTCCTTTGGCAAGGTGTAAGGAGACATCAAGACCTGAAACAGAAGAAATAGATGACCCCAACATGGGAGGTGTCTTTCTGATCTCAAGCTTTCCACGCTTTGATAAAAAGGGCGGGCGTATCGGGTACGTGGAGATATGCCGGGATATTACGGAACAAAAAGAGTTTGAGAAGTATGAACGATTATTGACTGATAGGTTGAGCAAGTCAGAAGCAAAATACCGTGAATTGTTTGAGACTATAACTGATGGCATTGTCTTTGTAGCAGTCGAAGGAAGGATATTAGATTGTAATAAGGGGTATTTGGATATGCTCGGTTATTCTATAGAGGAAATAAGGTCAAAGAAATATCAGGACATCACTCCTCCGGAATGGCACGATATGGAGGAAAAGATAGTTAGAACGCAGATCATGGAAAGAGGTTATAGTGATTTGTATGACAAGGAATATATAAGAAAGGATGGCACTGTATTTCCAATTTCAATCAGAGTATGGGTTACTAAGGGCGCAAATGATAAGGTGAACGGAATGTGGGCTATTGTAAGAGACATCACCGAGCGCAAGAAGATAGAGAATGTACTGCAAGAGAGTGAGGAACAATTTCGAAGTACCTTCGAGCATGCAGGAGTGGGAATTGTTCATGTTGCACCCAATGGACAATTTCTCAGGATGAACAAACTCTTTTGTGATATTTTTGGACATTCAGAAGATAAAATGTTGAAACTAACATTTCAGGACATCACACATTCCGATGAACTCGAAATTGATACCAATTTGGCCAATCAATTATTAGATGGAAAAATCAAGACATATACAATAGAAAAACGTTACCTCAAGGAAGATGGCACGGTTATTTGGGTAAATCTAACCATTTCAATCGTGCATAAACCTGAAGGGGGACCAAAATACTTTATTTGTATTGCCGAGAACATTACCGAACGTAAACAAATGGAGCAAACACTGCAGGAGAGTGAGCAAAGGTTTCGGACAATAAGTAATACCGCTAATGAAGGAATTATTATGGTAGACAACGCAGGAAATATTTCATTCTGGAACAAAGCGGCTGAGAGGATATTTGGCTATTCAAGTGAGGAAGCGGTTGGGGAAAGCTTGCATAAATTAGTAATTCCCTCACATCTTCAAGAAAGATTGTTGGAGGGATTTAAAAGATTCAGGAACACTGGGCAGGGACCTTTTGTTGGAAGAACAGTTGAATTAACGGCCATTAAAAAGGACGGTACAGAACTCCCGATAGAGCATTCTATTTCTGCCGTAAAGTTGAAAGGCAAATGGCATGCAGTAGGCATAATCAGAGACATCACCGAGCGTAAGCAGGCTGAAGAAAAAGTAAAGCAAAGCCTTGTGAAATTAAAAACGGCCATGAATGGAACTATCAGTGCCCTGGCATTGACGGTTGAACAGAGAGACCCTTATACGGCCGGTCACCAACAACGTGTGAGTCTCCTTGCCTGTGCTATAGCAGATGAGATGGGATTGTCAGAGGATCAGATTGAAGGAATCCGTATGGCGGGAATTGTCCATGATATAGGCAAGATGCATATACCGGCCGAGATTCTGAGCAGGCCCGGCAAATTGAATGAGAATGAATACAATATTGTAAAATCTCATGCTCAGGTTGGTTATGACATATTGAAAGGAATAGAGTTTCCATGGCCTGTTGCTGATATTGTGCATCAGCATCACGAAAGCATGGATGGTTCCGGATATCCTTCGGGTCTGTCGAACGGAGACATTCTTATGGAAGCAAGGATTTTGTGTGTGGCCGACGTTGTTGAGGCAATGGCGTCTCACCGTCCCTACCGTCCGGCTCTCGGCATGGACATAGCGTTAGAGGAAATCTCTGAGGACAAAGGCGTCCGTTATGATTCAGGAGTGGTGGATGCCTGCTTAAAGGTCATTAAAGAGAAAGGGTTTAAGTTTGATTCTCGTCCAGGCCAAATATAGAAATACTTGATACCGGAACCAGAGGTTGTGTGGTAATAGTACAACATAATTAGAGTAAAGCGTAGCGAACCAGGCGCTTACTTCACTTTGCCTCACCTTATGTACTACCCCATATCTTTCTCCAATATCTTAATTCCCTCATAGCGCCTTTTCCAAATATCCATATTCTTGCCATGGGAATGATGATATATGTTCCGTTTCTCACAAATCGCAAATGTGCCCTTGACACTTTATGCCAACGCGTTATAATCCTTGAGTAATCCATATTTTATACGATATTCACAGTTTTTTAGAAAATGCCAATAGTCGCAGGTATTGATGAAGCCGGATACGGCCCCACATTAGGCCCGTTTGTATTATCAAAGGTCGTGATGGAAATACCGGCGGAATATCACCACGAGACAAACATCTGGCATGTCCTTAAAGACGCTGTTTCTGAAAAGATTCAAGGGCGTGGAAGCCGCATAGTAGTTGGCGACAGTAAAAAGCTATACCAGCAAAAAACCGGATTAAAATTTCTGGAAGAGGCGGTTTTGTCCTTTATCTGGCATACAAAAGGCCCGGTAACCAAATTCACAGATTTACTGAAATTATTATCTGAGTATGACGAAGGAGTATTTGACAAATACCCATGGTATAAGGGAAAGGATATTGATCTGCCGGTTGCATCAAATGTGTCCGCAATCTTGAATTATGCGGATATCTTTAAGCAAACGGCAGCCCTGCAGGACGTAAACATACTTGAAATAAAGAGCCATTTTCTTTGTGTATCCGAGATAAACAGGCAAATAGAGCTTGACGGCAACAAGTCCCTGCTCCTCTTTAAAAGCTGTATAAGTCACCTTAAGGAAATCTTTGAACACTACGGGAAGCACGAACCAAAAGTCTTGATAGACAAGCACGGAGGAAGAAACTATTACGAAAGATTGCTGGCACAGGATTTTGAAGGATGTAAAGTAGACTCAATTACAGAAGGAAATCCGTTGTCAACCTATAATATTAATAATGCAGATAGAAAGATGGATGTTTCTTTTATTGCAGGCGCAGACTCAAAGTATTTTCCAACCGCGCTTGCATCAATGTTCAGTAAATACATCCGTGAACTATTTATAAAATTATTCAATGCCTTCTGGCAGGAAAACGTACCAGACATCAAGCCGACTGCCGGTTATCCGGAAGACGCCAGGAGGTTTTTGTCCCAGATTCATAATATGAGGAAAAGGTTAGGCATTAGCGATAATATTTTGATCAGGATTAAATAAACAACAAAGAATTTACCACAGATAAATTAAAAGGCTAAAGCCTTAACTCCTTTTCTGGAATTTACCCTTTAGGGTTTTATTTGACGTATTACAAACAAAAAGAAATTCATTAAACATGAACATAGGTTGATTTACGAATTACGATTTCAGATTTACGATTAAACAACTGAACAATAGAGAAGGAGCGTAAGAAGTATGGGAGTTAATGTTGCCGTAGTAGGGGTTACCGGCGCTGTGGGTACAGAAATGCTCAGGGTGCTTGAGAGAAGAAACTTCCCTGTTGACGAATTAAGGCCTCTTGCCTCAAGCCGTTCTGCGGGAAAGAACGTAATCTTTCGTGGAAAAGAGGTGCCGATACAGGAGTTGACTGCGGATTCATTTGAAGATATGAACATCGGGCTATTCAGCGCCGGAGGCAGCATAAGCAGGAAGTTTGTGCCTTATGCCATAGAGAGAAATTGCGTTGTCGTGGATAACACCAGCGCCTTCAGAATGGACGAAGGCGTGCCATTAGTGGTGCCGGAAGTGAATGCAGACAAGATTCCGGAACACAACGGTATAATTGCAAACCCGAACTGTTCAACTATACAACTCGTTTTAGTCTTAAAACCGATACATGATACTGTAAAAATTAAAAGGGTGGTAGTTTCAACTTATCAG
>MHZA01000151.1 GCA_001828595.1 Planctomycetes bacterium RIFCSPLOWO2_12_FULL_40_19 | reverse complement strand
CGTCTTAAATCCAGTCTTCAGATAGGATTTGACCGCCTGCTACGTCTACAACTACCTGCTTGATCGGTATCTTGCGGGTAGCCTTTTCAGCGCCGGATTTCGCAAGATGAGTCAAACCCATACAGCATGGCACCTTCATGATCATAACCGTCAGGGTATTGATCTTTGATTCATCAATCAAAGCTGTTATCTTTTCTACATAAATTTCCTGCTCTGAATCGAGCTTAGGGCATGCTATGGCCAGACTTTTTCCTTTAAGATAATCCTTGTGGAAATCCGCCAGGGCAAAAGGCACACAGTCTGCTACAAGTAATATGTCTCTTTCCTGAAAATACGGCGCCTGTGGAGAAACCAGGTGCAACTGGATCGGCCATTGCTTCAGTTGAGACTGGCGTGCGCCTGTTTCTTCAGCCTGTTCATCTTTTTCACTGAAATCCATTGTTCTTGATCCCGGACAACAATCACTCATTTTGAATTCTCCTTATACAAATTTGTTATTAGGACTATAAATATGCCCTGTACTATAGCCGATTATCATATATTATGTCAAGAACTGATTCATTTTCAGGAATATAAGGTTGAACAAGTTACATGTTTTAGACAGGGTCGTGTCTTACGTTTTCTTATGTCGTTAAAAAAAGAGAGATGGATGGAATTATCAAATCCTTGTGATTGGCAAAAAAGTGTCCGCATATACTGATCGAAACTTTCATTTTTTAATGTCTGTCAATTCTTGAAAAACCGCATATTTCATATCCTGCTGTTTATGTGTTTTACCTGCGGCCTCTATTCATTAAGTTCTTAATGTCATTATCTGTAGACCGTAAGATTTGCATACCAACAAAGATCAGAATAGAAAATTGCCAGCAATCTGCCGGGCCGATGACAAGGCCGGAGGTAACATTCTCTGCTTTTTGCAGTTCATGAGTGTGTTTCTCAATCGCTTGACTAAGCCTGCCTTCAAAAATATCAAGCGAGTATGTTTTGTTATTATATTTCAGAGAGGGGAACCCGATACCACGAACAAGAAAGAAATTGATGATCATATCCTGCTGGTACCGGGAAACGTCTTTAAAATCAAACCCTTCAAGATGGGGTGAATCCGGTGGAAGGATGATTGACGGCTTTTCCACCAGAACCTCTCCCTTCCTGACCACGCAATCTCCCTCATTGACTGAGGATTCAGCCAGAAATACGTATGGCAAATGTGTAGTTTTAAAAGTATGAAGAGGCTCTACCCGCGGCCTTATGATTTCGGTATATTTGAGAGCCTTTTCCCAGGTTTTTTCGATATCCATAACTCACTCACATAAAAGATAAAAGAATATAAAGATTCAGTCCTCTGCTATAATCCATTGTCCTGACAAAACTCATCAAGCTCCTCTACCAATACACTCGTTTGTTCTAAAATATGGTTGCTGACCTTTTCGCTTCCGTCGAGGTATTTGTAATAGTTGTGGCAGACATCATCTGAAGCAAGAGCAACGTCAACATCAAACTCAGGTACAACTTCGCCATCAGGGAGAAAACTGGCAAGCTGTAAGAACGCCAACTTAAGGGTCCTGATCATTTTTTCGTCTCGCGGCTCTGCCGTGCCGGCATATATCAGTTCAACCTTTATTGCCTCTTTTATTGTCTCCTTATCGTATGGCAATAGTGAAATAAGACGTCCCTGAACATTTTTAATCGGTTTCTCTCTCAGAATTCTGCCATACTCTTTTACTACCTTGATTGCTTTCTCAATATCCATATATTTTCTATACTGTATACTACAATTGTTACCCTGAATCCAGTGCTGAACTTGCCCGCCTGAATGACGCCCGCCCCGACCAAGCCGTTCGCCAGCCCGACCCGTCCCCGCCAGAACGGATTTGTCGGGCTGGCGAACGGATTCATCCGGGCGGGCAATCATTCTGGCGGGGACGGGAAGCCGGGCAGGTTTCAGTCCGCCAAAATACTCGGTGGGTAAAAATGACATTTTTTGTGTGTTTAAGCTTTCCGCGACAGATGCTAATTAAACATTATAGCATAAATAATACCAGAAATAGCGACAGAAATTCATTACTTTGTCAAATGATTCAAACTATTTATATCACAAACCCAGTAATATTTTAAGGCTGTCCGAGCGTCAGATATACCGCACTAAGAGCAGGGTAGAACGAGAAGGTATCAATGGTATACTGCATAACTCCAGAGGCACAAAAAGGGCCAGATGGTTGACTCAAGATGTCAAAGATAGAATAGCTCAACTTTATAATACTAAATACAAAGGGTTTAACATTACTCATGTAACTGAATATTTAAATACAGAAGAAAAGATAAAGATATCAAAGAATCACTTAGGTAAATTCTTCTCAAGAGAGGACTTCATACCATGAGCAAAAGGCATCATTGCTCGTGGCGGTAACATGTTGACGGTTGATGTTGTGTAACTCCAGTCGGCCTACCTGCCCGAATGACTCGTTCAGGCGGGCGCGGCCTCCTTCCGTTACACAACGTCATTGGTCAAGGTAAGGTGACAAAGAATGAAGAAGTTTACATAGTGTGAAGCCTTGTAAGTATATGGAATTGGAAGGGTTAGAATGGGTGCTGTAGAAACACTTGACCTGATGAATAAAGGGTTGATACCAGACGTCACACCTTGATTTGTGATTATGATATGCTTGGCTATGACAAACTTTATCATCAATTTTGTAATATTACATATTATTTTAGCTATTATGTTAATTAATTAGAAACCGCAAGAAGAGATAAAATTTTTTTACATTTTTATCATGCCGCGAATTGCGAGAGCAGCAGCTTCTGGTTATTTACATCACTCCCGCCCGGATGACTTGGTCGAAGGATAAAGAAAATAAATCTGTCCCCTTTATTCCTTTATTCACATTGCCGGCAATGTCAATGCTTTCTGTTATTTTATTTGAAAGATTATATTCATTTGCTTTAATATCTACACAAACAGAAATATTTTAACTCTTAAATAATTTGATTAAATATATAATAAAGAAATCAGTTGACAAATCCCCCTTATTCCCCCTTTATTAAAAAGGGAATTATTTGAAGAAAACTTATAGTCATGTATAGAAAACCTCTGCTAAAAGAATGTTTTAAAAACAAAAAAGTAACCGTGATGGGGCTGGGATTATTTGGCGGAGGTGTTGGCGCCACTAAATTTCTTGTTTCTCAGGGCGCAGAAGTAACGGTTACAGACCTGAAAAGTGCTGAAGAATTATCAGCGTCTCTTAAACTCTTAAACGGCCTGCCTGTTAAGTATAGGCTTGGGAAACACTCAGAAGAAGATTTTGCAGATACGGATATGCTGGTTGTAAACCCCGCTGTGCCTGATGATTCCAGGTTTTTACAAATTGCGTGTGATAATAATGTGCATATCGATTCAGAACTAAACATCTTCTTTAAACTCTGCTCTGTACCCGTAATAGGGGTTACGGGGAGTAATGGCAAATCTACAACCACATCGTTGTTAGGAGAGATGCTGAAGAAAGCTGGGATTAAAACATGGGTTGGCGGAAACATAGGCGTTTCATTATTGGAATATCTTGATGAAATAAAACCAGATGATGTAGTTGTCCTTGAGATATCAAGTTTTCAGCTTGAATACCTTTCCAGGCTAGAAAAGAGTCCGCACATAAGTATAGTGACAAATATAGCGCCAAATCACCTTGACAGGCACAAGACCATGGAAAAATATATAGACTCGAAAAAAGCAATTATTCGTTATCAAAAAGAAGATGATTACGCAATACTGAATTATGACGACCCAACATTGAGGAAATGGGAAGGTAAAAGTAAAGACCGCATTCTATGGTTCAGCGCCACAAAAGAACTGGAACAAGGCGCCTTCCTGAATAACAATGAAATTATTATTAATCATAATTCCAAAAGGAACGTTATCCCTTGCTCAACAAAAATTAAGATACAGGGCCTCCATAACAGACAGAACATAACGGCGGCAGCATGTGCGGCGATCTTAATGCATGCAGATGTCGGGTCTATTAAAAATGCGATTGCAGAATTTACCGGGTTAGAGCACCGATTGGAATATGTGCACACTATTAATGAAGTAAAGTATTACAATGATTCAAAGGCAACTACACCGGAAGCCGCTATTGCAGGAATAAGGGCTTTTGATAGTCCAATAATAGTGATTGCAGGAGGGTATAATAAAAAAGTAAGCCTCAGCGAGTTTGCGCGGGAATGTGTGAAAAATACAAAATGTGTAGTCTTGATCGGAGAGACTGCCAGAAATATACAGGAACTTATTAACAATCTAAAAGGTAAAAAAGCACAACCGGAGGTTTATGTGGCAACATCCCTTGATGAGTCGGTGAGAAAGGCATCTGAAGTTGCTGGCGTTGGTGATATTGTTTTATTGTCTCCGGCATGCGCAAGTTACGGTATGTTCACAAACTATGAAGAGCGAGGGAAAAGATTTAAAGAGCTTGTTCGTCGTTTGGAAGAGTAGAACTCTAACATCTTTCATGTTCGGCAGTAGAACTGTCGAACAGTAAAATTGCAAGAATTATGATGAAAACGAATAATAAAGCTGAACCTGACTCACGCAAAGAACTGCTTAAAGAAACTGCCATAGACATAGTTAAACGGTTAAGAGAAAAAGGTTTTAATGCATTATTTGCAGGCGGTTGTGTTCGGGATATGCTGATGGGGTATGTGCCGGAAGACTATGATATTGCTACAGATGCCTATCCAGATAATATTATCAATATATTCAAAAGGACGGTTCCTGTGGGCATTCACTATGGAGTCGTCCTGGTTATAGAAAATGACTTTGAATTCGAGGTTGCTACTTTCAGATCAGACGGCACATACACTGATGGCCGACACCCTGATACGGTAACTTTTTGTGATGCCAGGGGTGATGCATTAAGACGCGATTTTACCATAAATGGAATGTTTTACGACCCGATTGATGACAAACATTTTGATTATGTCGGAGGCAGGGAAGATATGCAGGCACGTCTGATTCGGGCCATTGGCGATCCCTCTGAGAGGTTTAATGAAGACAGGTTACGAATGATAAGGGCTGTTCGTTTTGCTTGCAGATTTAACTATAATATTGAAAATCAGACTGCGGAGGCCATAAAAACCCTTTATCATAAAATATTAACCGTAAGTATGGAAAGGATTAGAGACGAACTCCGGAAAATATTAACAGGCCCAAACCCGCACACCGGCATCAAGATGCTTGATGATCTAAACCTGCTGAATGAGATACTTCCGGAGGTAACGGCAATGAAAGGTGTAAGGCAACCGGAAAATTATCATCCGGAAGGCGATGTATTTACACATACCCTGCTTACACTATCAGAATTGTCTGCCAGCCGAAAGCCGGCAGATAGTTGGGAATTGGCAATGGCCGCACTCCTCCATGATATAGGTAAGTCTGTAACCTTTGAGATTGCAGACCGCATAAGGTTTAACAACCATGATAATGTCGGCGCCGAGATGGCAGAAAAGATATGTGAGCGTTTAAGAATGTCGAATGCAGAGAAGGAACGTATAACATGGCTGGTAAAGATGCATCTATATCTAAGACATGCACAGCAGATGAGAATAAGCAAACTTAAGAGGCTTTTTGCTCATGAAGGTTATCCTGAACTTGCAGAGTTATATAAGGTAGATTCACTTGCAAGCACAGGGGATCTGGAGGATTACACCTTTTGTCAGAATATGTTTGAAGAATTGCAGGAGGAGGAGATAAAACCCGAACCCCTCATCACCGGTAATGATTTAATAGCATTGGGGTTTAAACCAGGCCCGATATTTTCAAAAATCCTGGAAACTATCAAGGACGAACAACTGGAGCAAAAGATTTCGACAAAAGAAGAGGCTTTAAAAAGAGCAAAAGAATTTTTGTGAATTAACATCCTGAAAGGTAAACAAAACAGTGAAGGTCATAATAAAAGATTTAAAAAGAGAATATGACGGGTTTTTTAAGGTTGATAAGGCCGTCCTTCAGCACGAAAAATTTGATGGTTCGATGAGCAGGGAGATTGACAGGTTAAATCTCGATAGAGGAAACACTGTAGCCGTTATCCTCTATAATAAAACTAATGAATCAGTTGTTCTGGTCAAACAATTTCGTTATCCGGCATATGTAGACGATGGCCCCGGCTGGTTGATAGAATGTGTTGCGGGAATCAAAGACAACGGTGAAGTTTCAGTCGCAAGGAAAGAAGTGATGGAAGAGACTAGCTATAAGATTGACAAACTGAAATATCTAACTCGATTCTACCCAAGCCCCGGAGGATGCTCTGAAAGAATATCCATATACCTTGCTTACGTTGAAGCAGAGGTTAAGACAAAAAAAGAAAAATATTTTGGCACAGGAAACGAAGATATTCAGGTTATAGAGATTCCCCTGGCCAGGGCATTTGAAATGATTAAGAGTGGAGAAATCTGTGATGGGAAGACCATAATCGGCCTATTCCATCTTCGTGATGAGTTAGAAAAAAGATAATGAAGAATAAAACTGTATTCGTTGACATAGATACTCAATTTGATTTTATGAATCCCAAGGGGGCTCTTTATGTCCCGGATGCTGAAGACATAATCGATAACATAAAAAAACTCTTTGACTATGCAAAAGAACATAAGATTAAAATACTATCTTCGACAGATGCACATACGGTTGATGACCCGGAGTTCAAACTCTTTTT
>MHZA01000150.1 GCA_001828595.1 Planctomycetes bacterium RIFCSPLOWO2_12_FULL_40_19 | reverse complement strand
GTTTCTTTTTTTGTGCCATTATCAGTTCTGTATTACCTTCCAGGTTCAATCTGAGTAACGGCTCAGTGTTAGATTTTCTTACATTAAACCACCAATCTTTATATTCAACCGTAATTCCGTCCAGAAAATCTATCTTGCCGTCTTTAAAGCGCTTAGCGATCTGTTCAATCTTTTTATCCTTGTCATCAACCTTAAAATTAATTTCACCAGTTGAAGAGTATCTCTTAAGAGGTGCGATCAGGTTAGACATTGGCACATTTCTGCTGCTAAGAATATTTAGTACTTCTATCAGGGCAATTATTCCTGAGTCGGCAAACCAATTTTCTCTGAAATAGTAGTGTCCGGAGAGCTCGCCGCCGAAAATAGCATTCTTTTCTCTCATAGTAGCCTTTATGTGAGAATGCCCAACTCTTTCCCGGTAAGGAATGCCACCTGCTTTCCTGATTTCTTCAGGCAGTACCCGGCTGGATCTCAGATCATATATAATTGTAGCTCCCTTTTCCTTTTGCAAGAGTTCTTTTGCAATTACGGCCGTAATTATGTCGCCTCCTATTTCCTGGCCGTTTTCATCCACAAAGACGCATCTATCTGCATCACCATCAAACGCAACCCCAAGATGACTTCTGGTTTTGCGGACTTTTTTTTGTAAATCCCGTAAGTTCTTGCTCTCTAAAGGGTTTGGTTCGTGATTTGGAAAGGTGCCGTCAAGTTTGAAAAATAACGGAATGATTTCACAAGGCAGGCCTTTAAAGACAATGGGAATCATTTTTCCTGCCATTCCATTCCCTGCGTCGATTACGATCTTTAAGGGCCTAATGTTATTGGCGAAATTAAGAATATATTTTTTATAATCATTAATTATCTCTTTTTTTATAATTTTACCAAATTGTTCAGAAACCGGTACTCCGGTTTGACGTGCGTATTCTGATATTGTAGATAAGCCAGTATCAAAACTGATTGGCATAGCTTTTTCATGGCATAATTTGAATCCATTGTAATTTGACGGATTATGTGATGCAGTGACCATAATGCCGGCATCATAGTTATAATATCCTACTGCAAAGTAGGTAGCATCTGTAGATACTTCTCCTATATCAATGGCATTAACTCCAGCTTTTACAATACCTTTCATTAAAGATCCGGCTAATGAATCTGATGAAAGCCTGATGTCTCTGGCAACGACTATGTTTTCAACATCCCTGTTTACACTTTTTAAGAATTGTACCGTTGCCATCCCTATTTTTTCAGATGAATATTCGTTTATTTGTTCGGGATACACGCCTCGTATGTCATAACTTTTAAATATTTTGAGATTAATTGACTTATCTTGATTTGAAGACAATTGTATCGTCTTCCTTACGTTGCCGGTTTTTAAATTGGTTTCTTCTGTATCTTCCTTTGTCAATGCTGATGATGTATTAACAGTTTCATTTCTATAGTGGCACACAGGACATTTTGGATAATGTACCCTTTGTCTGCCTTTACAAATGGATATGCTGATTTCGTAACCGTCACCAGGACATTGCCGTTTTGGTTTTACTAAATCTTTTGGCATAACATTACTTAATTTTGTAAGTCAAAAAATTGCTGTCTGATACCAATGGTAAAATAACTATTTGAATATGTAAAGTAAAAACGAAAAATCATGTTGCACTTTGAATGCAATAAATGGGTTTTCCACAATAAGCAAAATTCAAGTGTGTCAACAGAATTTATTATATAGAAAGAAACAGATGGTTTTCTAGTCACATTATTATTACTTTTTACTTAAAAACGTTCAAGCGTTTTTAGTAGAAAGCGCAAGTATCTTTTACTCTCAGGTTAGATTCTTGATTTACATATTGCTTCTTGAAGACAAATAAATCGTCAGGTTGCAAAATAATAGCTTTTGTGAAAATCCACAAGTTATCCACAAGTTACCCACAATCTGAAAATATTAAAGATTCATGCAGAGATAACTCGCAGGCCATTGTCTGGCATGTGTAAGCCTTGATGTATTAGGAACTTACAAGGATAATATTTTGTGTGCATATAAATACCGCTTAAAAAATTATTTCCAACATGAAAGGTATTTCAGAAAAGATATTTTTCAGAAATTTTTTTTAAAATATTTTCTTCGTGTCTTGAAGTTCAATCTTGTTGCTATCAATGGTCTTATGAATTTCAAAATTAGATGCCAAGAAAAAATTAAGCAAAACATAACTTTTTAATTTGACACTAAAATGTATTTTGCTAATATCCCGACATAAAGAACATTAGTAAGATTAAAAAATCGAATATTAATTTGTAGTTTTTCTTTAAAAACATTAGGCAGTTTTTTATTCGAAATTCGTTCTGTTCAGTTAATTCTCACCTCTCATGAACCATTCTACAACAAAAGAATCTTCAAATCTCTGGGGAAATATTCTTGATGAAATTCAGACCAAGATTGGCATGCGACAATATAATTTATGGTTTAAAAATACCCATCTGATTTCCTTCGACAATGAATCTTTAAGTATAGGTGTGCCGAACCAATTCGTCCAAACAAAGATTAGTGATAGTTTTAAGCCACTGATAATAGATTCAATAAAAAACATAACCGGAATAACTCCTTCAATAAATCTCCTTGTAGGAAACTATAGAAATTCTCAAATCTGCCACAAAAAAGTGGCTGATTTGATAAAATCTGAAAAACCATTGGACCAACAAAGTGATTTTATAAGTAAAAGAACATTATTGTTAGAAAATTATGTTGTTGGTGGTTGTAATCGGTTGGCTTATGCCGCAGCTCTTGAGATTTCAAAACCCGGTCCGGTAGCATTTAATACACTTTTTGTGCATGGATCCATTGGAGTAGGCAAAACACACCTCCTTCAGGGTATCTGGAATCGGTTAAAGGCTGAATCAAATGCAATAAGCGCCGTTTACATGCCTGCCGAAAACTGGACAAATGAGTTTGTTTACTCTCTGAAAGGCGGCAGACTTGAATCATTCAGGAAAAAGTATAGAGGTGTTGATATATTTCTTGTGGATGACGTTCATTTTCTTGCTAACAAGAATGGGGTTCAGGAAGAATTTATTCATACGTTCAATACGTTGCATAGTTTATCTAAAAGAATAGTATTTGCAAGCGACGCACATCCCAGATTGATGAATCAGCTTAAGGAGAGTCTTGTCAGCAGGTTTATGTCAGGAATGATTGCAAAGATTGAACAGCCGGGTCTCAACACCGCATTACAGATTTTACGGTCTAAGGTTGTAAATGCAAGAAAGAGAATTCCTGACAACGTTCTGGAATTTATTTCTGAAAAGTTCAATGACAGCGTGAGATCAATGGAAAGTGCAATAACTACGGTGCAGGCTTATGCAAACATAAATAAGGTAAAGATAGACCTGCAATTGGCTTCTGAAGCCCTGAGCGAACTGTACAATAACAGAAAGAGTGTTACATTAAAGGATATAGAGGACGTTGTAGTTAAGCACTATAACGTGCCTCATAACGATATTCAGTCCGGGAACAAGTCAAAAAATGTTGCTCTTGCCCGTCAAATTTGTATGTATCTTGCAAAAGTACTTACAGAATCTTCATATCAGGAAATAGGGCGGTACTTTGGAAACAAAAGACATACGACAGCTATTTTTGCTATAAACAAGGTAAAAGAAAAGATGAATAGTAATGTTGAGTTCAGGTCTCGCATAGAAAATTTGATACGAATAATAAAGAAACAATAGTCCAGTCTATAGCCTTCGTTTCATCTCCCATTTGCGATAACAAACACTATTAATAATTTCCCATGCCAGTCAAAATTCATAAGATTAGCTTAGATACGCTTTACGAGTAAACGGGTCAAACTTTCTTCCATAATGCTTCTATAATTTAAAAAATTTTTAGCTTTGAATAATTTCTTTCTTTTTTATATAAAGGATATATATTTTCATTTATTTGTGGGTTTAGCGATCACTGTTTTATTGTGTATTTGCTCGAAAACCCTGTTTTATTATGAACCCTAAAGCCAGAAAGGTGTGTATTAAAATGATGAAATCAGTAACTGTTTTGTCTCTTATTTTCTTGTTTGTGATAACCATTTGTGTTAATTACACTTCCGCTTCACAATACTCTCTGTCGAATGAGGAGGAACATGCCGGAGCCGGTTCTCAATCTCTGGCACAGGAACCGCACGTGGGTAAAGTGGCAGAGACCATGAACAGCGGCGGATACACTTATATCCTTCTTCAAACCAAGGCAAAGATGTTCTGGGTCGCAATTCCTGAAGGTAAGGTTACCGTTGGACAGGAAATAGTCCTTGCGCCGGGTTTTGAAATGGTTGATTTCCAGAGCAAATCCCTTAACCGTACATTTGAAACAATTATATTTTCCGAGGGCCTGATCTCACAAGGAGGATCTGCTGCCGGTCAGCATGGCAGCGCCCACGGGAATGCAGACACTCAAAAAAATACTTTAGGCAGCAAAGGAGCCGAACCAGCTCCTAAAGCAAACATAAAGACTGAAAAAGCTGCAGGGGAAAACGCATACACGGTTGCCGAACTTTTTGGAAAAAGGACTGAACTTGATAATAAGGATATAATTCTCAGGGGAGAAGTGGTCAAGGTTACGGCCCAAATCATGAACAAAAACTGGCTGCATATTCAAGACGGTACAGGAGACCCTCAAACAGGCACTAATGATATAGTCGTAACAACAATGGACCTTCCATCGGTTGGAGACATCGTTACAGTAAAGGGGGTTTTATTCTCGGATAAAGACTTTGGAAGCGGTTACCGGTATGATGCGATTGTTGAGTTTGGACAGGTCTCAAAGTAATTTTGTTGTCAGACGCGGCAGTCCTCTCTTTTGAGTAATTATAGCGATTATTATAAAAATAAAAAGTGTATATACCCTACAAATGAAATAATTTTACCATCTTTCGCAAGTGGTTATCTGGAATAAAAGTAAATGTACGTGGACTCTTGTCCATTATACGTTTACAATGTGAATTTTTAGAGAAGGGAGGTAGCAATGCTTAAGCAAAAAAGGTGTTTATATCCAATAGTTTTAGGTTTGGCAGGCATTACGTTAGTGGCTCTGGTACTCATTTCGGGGTGTACACCTCCGAAGGTGGCGCCCTCAGGGTTCTTGAGTAATTACGGTAAATTGCGGCAAGACCCTGTAGATAAAGAGGCGCAGTGGTGGGAAATGAAAGGTATTCAATGGCACAAATACAGGAAGCTGATCTTAGACCCTGTAGAGACAAGGATAGACCAATCTAAGGCAGAGCGGAAAATGACGCAGGAAGAAATAGATAATCTGGCCAACCACCTGCGCCAGACAGTCATAAATGAGATGCAGGATGTGTATCCGGTAGTGGATAAGCCAGGCGCTGACGTGCTGCGTATCAGGGCAGCGCTGACCCATCTTAAACCAGTCAGTGGGGCATTAAATGTAATTACAACAGCGGTGCTTTTTATGCCCGTGGATGTGGGTGAAGCAGCGATAGAGGTACAGTTCCTGGATTCCCAGAACAATGTAATATTGTCAGAACTAATAATGAGTAGCCGGGGAAGCATGATGGATGTCACCGGGGTATGGACGCGCTGGGCGCAGGTGGAGTCTACCTTTAAAGAGTGGGCTAAGAAGCTAAAGGCTGCTCTCGACGAAGCAACCGGGGCGGGGCAATAGCCCATAAGCGCCGGCTTGCGGCAGGGAACAGGGTCAGGTCTTTACAGGTTGTCCGAGAATGGAAAACCCAAAAAATTATACATTGGTTCTAGAGGACTTATGACTCGTAAATTTGTCAAAATACCTATTCCCGGACAGCCTGTTTAATGTTGACATTTCCCATTTAACTCTTTAATCAAAACCTATGTTTTTTCAAATATCAAATCCCTGACCAAGACCGCAGAGCGGGTCGCACCAGGGCAGGCTGAAATCTCAAATCGTAAATCCCAAATCATTATCTCCCCCCTTTCTTTAAGATATGGTTATATCTCTTGAAGTCTTCTTCTCTGGGGACAGCGTCCCGCAATTCTATGTAGGCCATGTTTTTTCAGGAAAATTGTCTGATAGTTTTTAATTATTTTGTCCCGATACGCTTCGCTTTATACAAATCCCAACGAAGCTGCAGGCTCATCCAGAAATCTTCCGAAGCTAAATTATCTCCCGCATCCGTCAAACAACATCTGGCAAAAAGTTACAAAGGAAATAATTAAATGGATACAATATTATGTGTGTTTTATTGTACGAATATCATATCTTTTTGCGAATGCGTATTCTTCCTGGAGAGGCTACGGTAAAAGACTGAGAAAGCTCATTCGAGTGGTCACGTATTATTGAGGAGACAATCCTGGCTTTCTCAATTTGAGATAATCCCGCCAAGCGAAGAAGTAAAACACCAGCAGAAATACGATTTTGACGAAAGATTAACTCACCATAATCTTTGTCGGTTGTTAACAGCAGTGCGTTATTTTGATTTGCTCTTTCCAATATTGTTTCGTCTGGAATGCCAGGATCCATATCTGCTACATAGAGAACCTCGTGACCTTCTCTACGAAGACGTGCAACTATCTTGTCGGTCAACACATTCATCGGCCATCAGGTTCATTAAGCTGACTCCGCTACAGGATAAACTACATCAGCTTTTAAGGCTTTTACAGCAAAATCCAGAGCTGCCTGGATAGCATCCTTTGTTAACCGGGGATGAGCATCCAGGATTTGCTCAACTGTCTCACCGGCAGCCAGTCTTTCTAAAATGTGTTCAACAGTAATTCGTGTTCCCGCGATTACCGGTTTCCCCATCATTACTGAGGGATTTGACAGAATAAGTTTTTCTACCATTTTTATTACCTCAAATTTAACATTATTGTATTAAGTGTCAGATTTTACTCTTTATTATTTTCTTGTCAATCTGTTTTGGAGTATGAAGCTGAATAATAGGAACCTCTGTATATGCTCAGTACATCAGGTAACTCTTTTGGTATAAAAACTTATCACTATTGCACATACTCAATATTATTTTCCTTACACCAATCAATTGTATCTATAATATCCGACAATTTTACAGGTTTATTCATAATATCTCTCTCGATAATTTAACTCCACATAACGCAAAATTTCTTCCTATTCACCAATAATTTTCACAAGTACTCTCTTTTTCCGTCTGCCGTCAAATTCTCCGTAAAATATCTGTTCCCAGGGGCCAAAATCCAATTTGCCTCCGGTTATTGCGACTACGACTTCGCGTCCCATTACCTGCCTCTTTAGATGTGCATCGCCATTATCCTCACCGGTATTGTTATGACGGTATTGTGAGATTGGCTCATGAGGTGCCAGCTTTTCCAGCCATTCCTCATAATCCTGATGAAGGCCGGACTCATCATCATTGATAAGGACAGATGCCGTGATGTGCATGGCATTGACGAGGACAAGGCCCTCCTGAATGCCGCTTTCTCTGAGGCAGGTATTGATCTGAGGCGTGATGTTTATGAATTCCATCCTTTTCGTCACATTAAACCATAGCTCTTTACGATAGCTCTTCATTTTCATCCTCTCCTTTCTGAAATTATAAATATTGCAAGTTTACATTCTCACTTCTAATTCCTCAATAACCAATTATAACGGTTGACAAGATATTGCACCATATTATAGTATATCCATGTAAATATTGAGTTTATAACATTTTAACACAGCAAAAAAATTAAACGATTAGTAGAATATGATAATTATGCTATCAAGGATTATCAATTTCATAAAAACCGATATATGGAGGATTCGCTTAAAAGACCATCCCCGCAGGAAAATATTTTTCATTAAACAACTAAGGGTTGTTCTTTTGGCATTTCGCGGATTTTATGAAAACAAATGCAGCTTAAGGGCGTCCGCTCTCACCTTCTACTCTTTACTTTCAATTGTTCCCGTGGTTGCTCTGGCGTTTGGTATTGCAAAGGGCTTTGGCGCTGATAAATCTCTTGAAAAACAACTCCTGGAGAAATTTCCCGGACAGGAAGAAGTGTTCATACAGGTTACAGGCTTTGCCCGTTCACTTCTTGAGGAAACCAAAGGGGGAATGATAGCCGGCATAGGTGTGGCGATTCTTTTCTTGATAGTAATAAAATTATTAAGCAACATCGAACATTCATTCAATGATATATGGGGAATCAAGGAACCGCGAAGCGCCACCAGGAAAATAACTGATTACATTTCCATAATGCTTATTTGTCCTATACTTATAATTATCTCAAGTGGTATCACTGTGTTTATAGTTACTCAGATAACTCTCATAACCGAGCAGTTCTCATTATTAGGATTTTTCAGCCCCATAATATTTTTCTCACTAAAATTAATACCTTATTGCATCCTCTGCGGGGTTTTCACATTTATTTATATCTTTATGCCCAACACGAAGGTCTCTCTTAAATCCGGCCTTATAGCAGGTGTGATTGCCGGAACAGCTTATCAAGCTGTACAATGGGGATATATCCATTTTCAGATTGGGGTAGCGCACTATAATGCTATTTATGGAAGTTTTGCCGCCTTGCCACTGTTTTTGATATGGCTGCAGATTAGCTGGCTGATAGTTCTTTTTGGGGCAGAAATCTCTTTTGCCATTCAGAATATAGATACGTATGAGTTCGAGCCTGATTGCTCACGTGTAAGTTCTTCCTTCAAGAAACTACTCTCTTTACAAATCGCCCATCTACTAATAAAGAATTTTTCTAACGGACATAAACCATTAACCGCAACCCAGATTTCATATACCCTGGAAATACCCATTCGTCTGGTACACCAGATACTCTACGAATTAGTTGAGTGTGGTGTTGCTGCCGAAACCAGGACTAAAGAGTATAAAGAGTTTGCATATCAACCAGCCCGTACTATTAATGTGCTTACCATAAAATATGTCGTTGATGCCTTGGAACAAAGAGGAGCCGATAACATACCAGTTGCGCAGACTAAGGAACTAAAGACATTGTCGGAAACGCTGCAAACGTTTAATGATACAATTGAAAAATCATCCGCAAACAAGCTTTTAAAAGATTTATAAAGGTTTTACCATAAATTAACATGAAGAAATTATTAAGTACTATCGCCTTTGCAATCCTGGCGTCTTCAATATTTTTAATAAATAACCCTGAAGGTATCCTTGCGGAAGTTGTTGTAGTTCACGCAAATGAAGCATGGCAAAGAACCGACATAATCTTGAAGAAAAACCATACTATTAAGTGGCACGTAAAGGATGATGATTACTGGAGCTTTAATACTGCAATGTTTCCTGAAGGCCATAATGCAGATGGAATACCTGTGCCTGCTTTAGAAAGTTACGCTTTACCGGAAGAGGATATAGGCATGCTGCTTGGCAAAACAGGTGAAGGCCGGATTATTCCAATGGGGCTGTCCGGTTCAGATTATATCAGACCTGAAGAGGAAGGGAATTATTTATATTTAACCATGAATGATGATTTAATCGGCAAATTTGGAGAAGGATTCAAGGACAATAATGGTGAAATACTGGTTACGATAACACAAATCCCAAGAAGGGTAGCCAAAATAGGAATTTTGTTTATTGAGGGTTGTCCCGGTGTTTTAACAACGGCAGAGTATATTAAGGAAGTTGTTGTTGAGGAGGATATTGATGCAGAAATAAGTTTAATCCTGATTGAGACGGCAGAAGATGCACGGCAATTACATTTTACCGGTTCTCCCACGGTGAGAATTAACGGCGCAGATATAGAAACTAATATCGTGGACATTAAAAATTATGGTTTAAGAAGCCGATTGTATAATATTGATGGTAAGGAATCCGGTTACCCCTCTAAGGATATGATTAAAGATGCAATTCAAAAGATAAAATGATGCCGTGGCAACGAACAATTCCGCCCGGTTTGACAAGAACCTTGATAAACTATAATATAGATATGTATAAAAGGGCAAAGAAAGCAAAAACAGTAAAGTAACATGCAATAGTGGATTTTGTTAAAATATGGCTGGTCTTCTTTGAAATAATATAAAAGACATAAATACTTCCAATAAACCCTGCAAGAATAAATAATAGTTCAAGCGCTGATATGCCACCGATTTGATTCGTAATCAGGCCTTCGCTTGCTATTCTGTTTGATTTATAAACATTGGTTATCTCCAATAATCTCCAGAAATTTGCCTTAAGTTTATCCCAATAAAAAGCAAGATGCCCCATAAGCGCAAGTGGAATAGCTGCAAATCCGAAATCAGCAATCCTTTTTTTCGTATTGTCAAACGAGAATCCGCTGCATACATAATCAAGAAGCCCAATCAAAACAAATGGCATTGCGGATACAAAGATAAATATTAATGTATAAAGTACAGTTTGATTAATTCCAGTAAATTTGTATAAAGATTGAAATAACCCTGAATCTATACTAAGAAGGCTTCTGTATTCTACTAAAAGCACACCTAATAACGACAACGAAAGGAATGAATCAGCTAAGGATCTATTAGACAATCCGGCTATGTCACTTCCGGGCGCCTGAATATTGACTTTTATTGAACTGTGACCACAATTCTTATAACAATTCATACACAAAACACAGTCTCTATTACTTTCCAATCCATAAGGATGCAAAAACATCGGGCAGCCTTTTATTGACCTTGTCCCCAGGTAACAATCTTGAGTCTCACATTGATTCAGGCATACGCTTCTATTTGCCTTTAATGAAGTTAATGATGAAAGAGAATAAATTCCGAGCAAACCTCCAAGCGGGCAAACGTGTCTACACCACACTCTCCTTTCATAGAGAAGGCCTGAAATAACCGCGCCGGAAAGAATGGATATAAGCAAAAATGCCGTCAGTATTGACGAACGCGGCATTATGGTTACACCTTCCAGCCAGAATATTAAGAAGATCATCCCAATAGTGATATATCTCCCGTATACAACAAATACAACCGGAATTTGAAGATTAAAACATTTTAAACGTTGTATCCAGTCGCCTGCCGCAGCAAAAGGACAGACTCCGCACAAAGACCTTCCAGATAACATGGTAATTAAGTACATACCAAATAATCCGGTAGACCACAAAAATACATTTGCAAAATTCAGGAGACCATCTTTGTTTCCCATGAATAACATACAAAGTATCATTGTGAGCAATGCAAAGCTCAGGATTTGAATTCCTTGCGGATAATATTTGCTTTCTATGAATCCTTTAATTGCATTCACTGAAAGAATATTAAAAGACCATTTCTTCTCTTCACTTGGTATCCCAAAGATTATCTGTTCAGACGTTACAGTATTACCTTTTGCAAGGTAAACGGCCCGCCTTATAACGTTCTCAAGCTCTATTACATTTCCAGGCCAATCATAGCTCATCAATCGTCCCATTGCATCGTCAGACACATTTTTCACATCTTTGTGTAATTCCCCGCTGAACTTCTCAAGCAAGTGTTTTGTAAGCATTGGGATACTGCGTTTCTGGTTTCTAAGTGCCTTTAACTGATAGAAATTTTTACCTAAAATATTATAAAGATTCTTGTCAAACTTGCCGTGCTCAATAGATGAGGCGATACGGTCAGACACAGATGCCACAATCCTGGCATTTGAAAAAACATGATCGCTTCCATTGACACGATTAAATTTTCCTTCCTGTATATAATTTAATAATTTGATTTGATTCGCTTGATTTAAACTATCCACATGATCCAAAAAGATCGTCCCTGAATCAGCCAGTTCAAGATATCCCAAACGCGTCGCAACATCCTCTATTACATTACTTTTCCCAAGAGACGCACTATCTTGTGTGCCTTTCCCGAATGCATCATCACAACTTATTACGTAAGAACTCTTTTCATACCCAAAAAGCTCTTCTCCCCATGAATCATTGTCAATGTCTCTACAATCAACGTCTACAAAAGGCCCTTTGGAACGTTTACCTTTATAATGAATGATTTTTGACATCGGTATCTTGCCTGTCCCGTCTTCACCGTTTATTAATACCGGTTCATCAATTAAAGCCATAGCATTAACGAAGGCATTTATTTTATCGATATATTTGCCTTTGCCTACGAAACCTAAACTTTTAGAGTCCTTTTTACCACTCTCTCTCTCTGTAATCTGTATCCTTTTTTTAAGGCGTGCGTGCGCAATGGCAAGGGCGATGTGGTTTGCAAGTATCGTCAATCCCCTGATATCTTCATATGTATACTTCCTTCGATCCACAGTCTGGATGTTAATTGCGCCAATTAAATCTTTTTTAGTGCCTAATGGCACTGATAGTAATGATGACAAACGCTCTTCATGGACTTCAGAAAAGAATTTTACCCTTGGGTCGGTGTGTACATGTTCAAGCGCTGCTGGTTCGTTGTACCTGACTACCCACCCGGTGATACCTTCGTCTAATCGCATTCTTATTTTCTTTATTGCCCTACTATCAAAACCAACCGCCGCTTCCAATATCAGATTATTAGAGACTGAATCAAGTAAGAATATCGAGCAGGCATCCGCCTTCATTTCTTCATTAACTTCTTTAACGACCATTGATAAAATCTTACTGATGTCTTCATCCAGATGGAAAAGCTGGGTTACTCTGTTTATTACGTCTAATTTTCTCTCTTTCTCAATCTTATCTTCAAGATCCTCAACTATTTTAATCTTTTCCTTCTCAAAAAAGTCAAAGAACGTTTTCATTCTCATAGAGATAACTCTACTCAGATAAACGCTCAAGACAGGGTTTTTTTGAATCAGTTCTTGGATATCATTTTTGTAAAGTACAAGGAGTTCAACATCTTCTTTTACTTTTATGGTTGCAAGGTATGGCTCGTCAGTTAGCAGGGAGATCGTCCCAAAGCAGCCCCCTTCTCTAAGAACTGCTACAGTAATTTCTTCTCCGCTGCTATCAGTTAAAGTTTCTACTACAGAACCGATATGTATTATAAATAAACAATTACCCTTCTGTCCTCTTTCGCATATTTTTTGACCGACCCCATAATGTTGAACCTGAAGCTTTGAAACAATCTTTTTTAAAAGATTGTTAGATAATAAGGAAAAAGGTTCGTAATTCTTTAAAAAATCTCTTTTTTGTTTGAAAAAACTTGTTTCTTCTGTCATTTTTATTCTTAATAACTAAATCATGGGGTTTTTAGATAGTAATTTGGCATAAGTAATTTTATGTTAAGTGATTATGGATATGTTTATAATCTCTTATTCATACTACATCATTGAATTATGAAAGAAAACAAAAATATCCACAATTTCTACAAACAGTTAGCAATTTTCAGCCAATAAAAACAGAAAATCTCTTGACGTGAATATGTTTTAATGTATAATCCGTAAACTTAAAATATTTCTTTTCAGGCTAACAAGACATCTCAAGTAGAGAGGGGGTGATATTAGCCACTTTTTTTATTTTAATACACAATAAAAGGTTCACCGCAATTTAGTTAGATTGTTTATTTTTTAATTTTGAAAGGAGAGAGGAATGTTAAATAAGTTGAAATTTGCTTTTATATCGCTAATGGCTGCCGGATTAAGCTTCTGTTTGGGCAACGTTAGTACTGCTTATGATGAGCCACCTGCAACAGTCATAGTTCAGGTTATAGCGCTTGGTGCGCCAATTGAACATGCTGATGTAAGTGTAGGAGATAATTCTGACACTACAGGCCACAATGGAAACAAAGTTTTTCAGGTACACAGGGGAACATACACAGTTTCATGTTCTGGCCCGCATGGCGGTTCCGGCAGTACGGAAATTACAGTTAATCCAGGAGAAATCACACAGGTAACATTTGATTTAGGCGCTGAAGGTCTTCACGCTTCCGGAGGTCATTGATCTCATATTAGTAAACTACAAGGCTTCAGGGTTCATATGTAACCCTGAAGCCTTTTTTTATTTAAGAAACATTTCACAAACCCCATTATTATTCTGATTTCTGCCGGGATATTCGTTATCGCTATCAAATCTTGTTAACCTGCCCGCCCGCCTGTACCTTCGGGCAGGAATAGGTAACCCGTCCCCGCCAGAAAGACGTGTCGGGCTGGCGAACGGCATTGCCGGGCGGGCTGGCGGGTAAGTTTGACATCCCTGAATATTACATCAGATGTAGTTATACATATCACAGTTGATTTATATTTAAGCGTTAGTATAATGAACCCCTATGAATAACAAACTGGATATAGAAACAATTATAAATAAGATCCGCAATGCTGAAGATGTTACATTAAAACCAGTGACAGACATTGTGGCGCTTAAGATATCCAAGGGACCTTATGATGGGGGGGCGGAAAACAATATCATCAAGGCTGAGAAAATAACGGCAGAATATATTTCAGATAATTACAGTACCCTGGACGAATTTCACAAAGACTTAACAATATTAGACGGTGGAATAAAAGGAATAGAGGCCATTGCAGATAAAATATATAAATATTATAAAACCTGTGACCATCTGGACTTTGATACTGTAAAAGGAAGTATAAGCAGTAAAAAAGATATTACATTAAAAATAATTACGGATCTGGTCGCATACAAGATATCAGAGAGCAAGGATGACAAGGGCCCTGACCTGAATTTTATTTCCGCAGAAACTTTCGTAGCTGAATACGTTTCGAAAAACTTCAGAAACAAGAAAGAACTGGAAAGCAAGATATCAAAGCTGGGTAAGGACATGAAAGGGCTGAATAGATTCGCTGATATTGTGTACAACCATTTTGCTAATAATAAAGACAAATGAAGGCCATCTTTGTACATTTATCTGGAAGCAAGAGAGGCAAAACCGAGTCTTTTACA